>JAAZYG010000009.1 GCA_014239775.1 Candidatus Uhrbacteria bacterium
AATCAATCAGTTACAGAGCATACCAATGTAGCGGTTACATCAACTATTACTTCTGCAGCAAATGCAACCGCAGCGAGTACGTTCGAAGTAACTCATAGATCAGCAAGTACATTGGTTGGTGCAGATGAGGATGTAGCTGTAAGCTTTGTCTTTGAGCAAGAAGGTGATGGTGGCGGTCTTGTTATTAATAATGCAGTTTTAGATCTTACGGCTGATCATTCAAATGAGGCAGAAGATTCAATGGTTGGTTTAAACATTGCTGATTTAGTTAATTTTGCAGGAACTGGAAATGCAGCTATTAATATAGGGTCACATTGGGGTACATCAATAAATCTACAAGATACCGCTGCTTCAATTGGTTTTGCAGATGGAGGAAGTCTAGAATTTGGTGCTGATATTGACAGAATGATGACATTGTCTGATGCTGGTACAACAGGTTTCTTGAATGTGACCGGTGGAACTGCCATTGGAGCACAGATAGATTTAACATTAGGTGCTGCTGCAGCAACATTCAATGCAGCCAATGACTCATATATTAGACTAACAGGTAATGGAGCTAATCCTGTGGCAACAATTACCGGAGGAGTTGATGGTCAAATTTTAGTTCTAGAATTTGTTGATGCTTTAATTGATCTTCTTTGTAACGATACTCCTGTAGTCGATCAAATTACCTGTGGACTAGCCGGTAATGATCTAGATACTTTAGATGCTGGAGATCAAGTTACATTGATTAGAAATGGACTTTCTTGGAGAATGATTAGTTACTTTGATATTAGCGATGATCATAGTGCTGGTAGTGGATTCGACATTGCTGAGTGGTTCCCAGCTACAGAAGAGCTAAGTGCAGGTGATGTTGTAACAGCAAGTTATACAGATCCAGTACATGTAAGTAAGAGTGCAGCGGGTTATGAAAAAGGACTTCTAGGAATCGTTGCTACACAACCAGGAATTGTTCTAGGAGACTCAGGTGAATCACAGCATGCAGCACAAATTGCTCTTGCTGGTCGTGTTCCTGTAAACTTCTCTAACGAAAATGGTGAAGTTGCAACAGGTGATTTTGTAACAAGTTCTGCAACACGTCCAGGATATGCAATGAAAGCAACTGCAACAGGACCAACAATTGGTATGGCAATGGAGAGCTCAACAGCAGGATTGCAATTGATGGTTAAGGTAGACAACATGTGGTACACACCTCCTACATCTGAATCCAATGACTTGCAGGGTGGAGATAGTTCAGCACTTTCATCTGCAGATAGTTTCAGCGTAACAGACGGTGTGTTCTAAGGATCAGTTACAGTAGCAGAGCATTTGTACGGTTCACGCGACATGGCTGGACGTGCAAGGTTGAAGGCAGGTGATAATTCAGTACGTGTAGCATTTGATAGTGAATATGCACATATGCCGATCGTAACCTTCAGTCTACGAACTGACGAGCATGTTCCAGGAAGAGTGTTTGTAAGTAATGAGGACACAACTGGATTTACAATTAACCATAGCGCAGGTTCAACAACACCATATGCACTAGAATTCAACTGGATCGCAGTAGGTGTTGAAGAAGCAACGGTTAGTGTCTCTGATGGTACAACTGAAAACGTTTCAGTGTCTGTAAGCAGTGCTCCTGCTCCAGTCGTTGAAGAAGTTGTAGCTGAAGAGCCAGCTGAAGAGCCAGCTGAAGAAGAGGCTCCAGCTGAGGAATCTGTACCAGCAGAGGAGGCAGTTGAAGAGGCTCCAGCTGAAGAAGTTGTAGCTGAAGAGCCAGCTGAAGAAGAGGCTCCAGCTGAGGAATCTGCACCAGCAGAGGAAGCAGTTGAAGAGGCTCCAGCTGAAGAAGTAGTAGAAGAAGTTGTAGTTGAAGAGCCAGCTGAAGAAGAGGCTCCAGCTGAGGAATCTGCACCAGCAGAGGAGGCAGTTGAAGAGGCTCCAGCTGAAGAAGTAGTAGAAGAAGTTGTAGCTGAAGAGCCAGCTGAAGAAGAGGCTCCAGCTGAGGAAAGCGCTGAATAATAATATTAGAAATTGATAACAAGGGCGAAAGCCCTTGTTTTGTTTTATATCGTTTATCCCTTTATTTTAAGTAAATAGGCCAAAAGTAGTACACATTTTATTTCTTGCAACCATCCCTTTCATCTTGTAAGATTAGACATGTTATTAGTAAATTTTTCATGCTAATTGCATGAATAGCAATGCCTTTGGCATAAAAATGATTATGGCAATAGATTCAAAGATGAGTAGAAGACCCATTGGCTCGCATCCTGAAAAAAAGACCAAAAAGTCTGGATGGATGTGGATCCTTTTGGTGGTAGGTTTGGTTGTAATAGGAGGGGTGTGGTATCAGTATAAGTATTTACCATCTTTGTCTGCAGAGACTGAGCAGGCGGAAGAAAAAAAACCCGAAGTTATAATTGACACAGGTGAGTATCAGGCAGTGTTTCTTGATAATGGGCAGGTATATTTTGGAAAGCTACAAAGATCAAGATCGGATTTTTATGCATTAACAGATGTGTATTATCTACAAACTGGAGCGGTTGATCTGGATCAGAATGCTAACTTATCAATTGCAAAGCTTGGAAACGAAGCACACGGTCCAGAAGATAAAATGGACATTAATGTAGATCACATTTTGTTTATCGAAAACATGAAGAGTGACTCAAAAGTCGTTAAAGCAATTCAGTCTTATAAAAATAAATAATACTTATATAGTTCAATAATAATTATGCCTATATCTACTTCAGGAAAGGGTGGTGCTACAGGAGTGTTTGGAGCAATTTCATGCTGGTCCATTTATCTGTTGTTTTTTCTTACACCGTTATTTTTCTTACCATGGACAACAAATATATTAGATCTTAATAAGCAAATGCTTTTAGTTGTTCTTACTATTATTGGTTTGGTTGCATGGTTGGGTCAGATGGTACTTTCAAAAAGATTGGTCTTTAGGTCAAGTTGGTTAAATGTCGTGCCTGGTTTGTTCTTAGTTGCAGTTTTGGTTTCATCTCTTACTTCATTTGCTGGATATCAGACATGGGTAGGACAAGCATCTCAAGAGTATGTAAGCTTTTTATCAACTGCAATTTTTGTTTTTTTGTTTTACATGATCATGAACAATGCAGGGTCTGCTGACATGCAAAAAAATATATTAACTTCTTTGTTAGCGTCAGCTGCACTTTCTGGAGTCGTTGCACTACTAGGTATGTTTGATCTTGTTCATTTACCTTTCGATTTTGCTGCATCTGTTGGATTTAATACTATTGGAACAGTAAATGGTTTGATTACATTTTTAACTACAGTGATGTTTGTTGGTCTTGCAATGTGGCTTGTGTCTCAAGATGGTCGTGATCGTATAATACCAATGGGAACTCACGGTATCGTAATGCGAGCATTGATAGTTGTGGTTACAGTAGTGAATTTGGTTGCGCTAATTGCTGTTGATTTTTGGGTATTCTGGGTAATCAATATTATTGGTGTGTTACTTCTTGGGGTGTTTGGATTTTTACAAACCCATGAATTTCCAAATCCAAAACGTTTTGCACTTCCACTTATCGTGCTGCTTGTAAGTGTTTTATTATTTTTCCTACCATCTCCTTTAAAGTTGAATTTACCAATTGTTGTATCACCTAGTTACAAAACTAGTATTGATATTACAAAGTCTGCACTAGGAACTAATTCTATGCAGTTGTTATTTGGTTCAGGTCCTGGAACTTTTCTACATGATTATTTGGCATATAAACCAGCAGCAGTTAATGCATCACCTTTTTGGTCGCTTAGTTTTGACAGAGCAAAATCTTTCGTCATTACAATGTTTGCAACACTTGGAGTTGTTGGAAGCGCACTGTGGTTATTGTTAATGGTCTGGATAGCTATAAAAGCTTTAGGGCGTTTAGTTTTTGAGAAAGATCATCAAGAATGGAAGATGACTTATGTAATGTTTATAGGTTGGGCAATTTTACTTATTAGTCATATTTTATATTCATCAAATTTTACAATGCAATTTATGTTGTGGGGGTTCACTGGACTTTTGGCCTCACAAGTAATTTCAAAGATATGGAAGACTGATTTTTCACGTTCACCAAAGCTTGGGTTAACAGCTTCATTTGTGTTTGTTGTGTTATCAGTTGCAATGCTTGGATCTTTGTTTGTTACAGGACAAAGATATGCTGCAGAGGTTTCGTTTGCAAAGGCTATACAACTTGATTCAAGTGGGGCACCAGTTGAACGTGTGATAGCAGAACTTAACCAAGCGGTTAAGTTAAATGGATTAAGTGATGTTTACTATAGAAATTTAGCATCAGCTCAACTGTCGCAAGTTCGTCAGCACATCGCTTCATATAATGGAGCCGAATTAACACCAGCACAAACTCAAAAGATTGCAGATTTGGTTTCAAATGCAATTAAATCTGGTTCACGTGCTACAGAAATTGAACCAAACTATGTTGCCAACTGGGTTATAAGAGGTTCTATTTATAGAGATCTTATGAGTTTTGCACAAGGTGCAGAAGATTTGGCTGCTCAGATGTTTTTAAATGCGATACGTATTGAGCCTACAAATCCAGTTCACAGAACAAATTTAGGTAGAGTTTATGTAACGGTTGCAGATCGCGCGCGTGTATTAAAGTCTGCAGAAAGTGAAGAACTTGCAAAAACAGCTGCAGAGCAAGAGGCTGGTCTTTTACAGACTGCTGAGCAAGCATTTGCAACAGCTGTTCAATTAAAACCAGATTATGCACCTGCTCATTATTATCTTGCAGCAGTACATGAAAGACAGGGTAAGTTAAGTGATTCAGTTACAAGACTAGCAGCTCTTAGAAATAATAATCTGACTGACATTGGATTAGCATTTCAACTTTCACAGATGCTTATAAGATTACAAAAGTTTGATCTTGCTACACAAGAACTTGAAAGAATAGTTGGTTTAAGTCCAGAGTATTCAAACGCACTTTGGTATCTGGCTTCAATGTATGAAATTCAAGGAAGGCAAGGGGAGGCTATTCAATTGGTTGCAAAAGTCGTGAATAAAAATCCACAAAATCAGGTTGCAAGAACTAGGTTAAGTAGAATGCAGGCTGGTGAAATTACAACAGTAATTCCTGAGCCAATTCAGCAAGGTCAAGGTGCTCCAACTATGGTTCCAAGAGGTGAGGTTGTAAAGCCGGTACCTGCTGAAGAAGGTGTATCTGAGGTTTCAGAAAATCCAGAAGAACCTACAGAAGGTGGTGCTGATGAGGTTTCAGAAAATCCAGAAGAAGTTGTAGAACAAAATCCAGAAGAACCTACAGAATAATAGGTAAAATAAATACGGCCCGAAAGGGTCGTATTTATTTTGTTAGTTCTTTTTTAAGATGGTCGATTAAGATTTTTTCAACTTCTACGATATTCTTTTTTGTAAAGTTCAATCTAACCTGTTCTCTAACACCCGATGCTTTAAATGGTGCACACAATGCAATTGCATCATATGGTCTTTCTGTATGAACAATTGCATGTACGTTTTTGTCTGAGCCTTCATACATAATTACAATAATCTTTGCATGAGGTGAAGAGGCTATAAGTTCTCCTATTACGTCTGGCAAATCTTCTTTATGTGCACCTGCGTTCATAAAGTCTTGCTGTGAAAGCATTGTCCAAACCATTTTTTTATTTTCATCTGCTTTTAGTCTTGCTAGAGCTCGACCCCATAATCTCAATGTTTGTATTGATCTTGTTCTGTATAAATTTTCTACGATATGATCACGTTTAGCACCTTTTGCAATAAGCTTAGATGCAGTATGTAATGTTTTTGGAGTTACATTTTTTGTTTTAAAACTTTTTGTCTTAGCAATCATTCCAGTTAAAAATGCAGTAGCTATTTCATCATCCATTAAACCCTCTTCAATGCTTTCGATTAGGTCGTGACAAACTTCTCCGCATGCTGATGCTGTTAAGTCTACAACGTTTATTTCACCATAGTGTTCATTTTCAGGTGAGTGATCAATGTTAATTACAGGAGTTCTGTAAAAGAAGTCTGGATTTTCGTTGTAAAGCTCTGCACATGATTCAAAATCAGGTGAACCAATACAAATAATTAAATCGTATTTATATTTTGATGTTCGTGTTTTTACATCTGAGTCATTCCAGAAACCTTTTTTTGGAGCAAGGTGAATTTCAAGTTTATTATCTTTTATTTCATAACTAAGCTCATCTACCTTAACTTTAGATGCATCGAGTTCAATTACAAAACGTCTCAGGTTTTCTAGGTTGGATGTAATGTTTTTGTGGCCATCTATGAAATGTAGATTTTTTGGTGTTGTACCATCTGCTGCGACTATCACTGGATCTTTTTCAAGTTTTTTTAAAACTTTTGATAAACCAATTGCAGTTGCGTAATGGTCAGCCTGTGAACCTGATGGAATGCAAATAAGCGGTCTATTGCTCCGCTTAATAGCTTCTAAAACTTGTTGTGAATCTTTTAATGCCATGCTCTGTTTAGTGTCATAAGTGGTCCCTCCTCACTCTCAGACAAGCACGAGAATAGAGTAATTTATACGTATTTAGCGTTTTAGTCAAGGCATATTTATAAATATGGGATTTAATCCTTCAATAGTTGCCAAAACCTTTATTTTTACCTAAACTAAGTATCGATATGAGTGAAAAAGAAATGCCAAAAGCTTATGAGGCTGATCAGTACGAAGACGACATTTATGCCGCCTGGGAAAAGAGTGGTTTTTTTAATCCGGATAATTTACCAGGTGAACGCAAAGAAAGTTTCACAATAGTCCTTCCTCCACCAAACGTAACTGGTGTTTTACACATGGGTCACGCTGCAATGCTTGCAATAGAAGATATTATGATACGTTTTGAACGTATGCGTGGAAAAAAAGCTTTGTGGTTACCAGGAACTGATCATGCTGCAATAGCAACACAAACAAAAGTAGAAAAACTTTTGATAAAAGATGGTATGGAAGATCCGAGGACTACTTTGGGAAGAGAAAATTTTTTAGAAAAAGTTGAAGAGTTTGCATCAAATTCTCATGACGTTATAGTTTCACAGGCAAAAAAAATGGGAGCATCTTTAGATTGGTCACGTGAGGCATATACATTAGATAAGGATCGTAACAATGCAGTGAATGCAGTATTTAAGATGATGTATGATGACGGGTTGATCTACAGAGGACACAGAGTTATTAATTGGTGTCCAAGATGTAAGTCTACTTTGGCAGATGATGAGCTTGAGCATAAAGAAGGTAATGCAAAGTTGTATACGTTTAAGTATGATAGTGATTTTCCTATTTCTATTTCAACTACACGTCCCGAAACAAAATATGGAGATACAGCAGTTGCAGTTCATCCAGATGATGATAGGTATAAGGAGTATGTCGGCAAAGAAATAAAAGTAAATTTTCTAGGGCAAGATTTAAATATTCAGGTTGTTGCTGATAAAGCTGTTGATATGGATTTTGGTACAGGTGCACTTGGTGTGACACCAGCACATTCTCATACAGATGCTGACATGGCTCGTGTGCATGGATTAAAATCAGTTCATGTAATTAGTGAGGATGGTTTGATGATTAATGTAGAAAGCGTGGTTGGCATGACTGTTAAGGAGGCTAGAAAATATGCTGTAAGTAAATTGTCTGAAAAAGGTTTAATAGAACACGAAGAAGATATAGTTCACAATTTATCTGTTTGTTATAGATGTGAAGAAACAATCGAACCGCTTCCAATGTTGCAGTGGTTTATAGATGTAAATAAAAAGTTTTCCTTCAAGGGGGAAGATGATTCCATAAAAGGAATTAAGGCTAACCAAGAGGTTACATTAAAATTGTTGATGCAGCATGTTGTACGTACTGATCAAATTAATATTATCCCAGGTCAGTTTGAGAAAACTTATTTTCATTGGATAGACAATTTACGTGATTGGAATATAAGTAGACAAATATGGTTTGGTCATAGGGTGCCTGTTTGGTATCACGATAAGGTGTCTGTAACCAAAAAAGGTGAGGAGAATTTGGTTGACCAGTGTAAAGAAATGATAGTGTCTTCTGATGAGCCTAAATGTGAATTTTGTGATGCTAAATTTTTTCAAGATCCAGATACATTAGATACTTGGTTTAGTTCAGGTATTTGGACTTTTTCTACACTGGGCTGGCCTAATCAAACAGATGATTTAAAAACATTTCATCCAACAAATGTTCTTGAGACGGGTTATGATATTTTATTTCCATGGGTTGCTAGGATGATACTAATGACTACATATGTTTTGGGAACAGTCCCTTTTAAAGAGACTTATTTGCATGGTTTGGTTAGAGATGAAAAAGGCAGGAAGATGTCTAAGTCACTTGGTAATGCAATAAATCCACTGGAGATGATTAAAAAGTATGGAGCTGATGCAACCAGACTTTCTTTGGTTATAGGTGTAACTGCAGGAAATGATTCAAAACTGTCAGAGTCTAAGATTGGTGGATATAGGAATTTTACAAATAAGTTATGGAATATTTCACGCTATGTTTTTAGCAGTGTAGATTCTATTGAAATAGTAGAGAGTGTGAATCCTGTAACACTTTCAGACAAGTGGGTGTTGTCCAGGTTGGCAGAAGTTTCAAAGAAGGTTGAGTTACACCTGGAAAAGCATGAATTTTCGCAGGCTGGTGAAAAGTTAAGGGAATTTACATGGGCTGAGTTTGCTGATTGGTATTTAGAGATTTCAAAAATTCAAAAAAATGAAAATACTGATAAAATATTATTATATACATTGGAGAGTATATTATCTCAATGGCATCCATTTATGCCGTTTGTTACAGAACAAGTTTACAAACAATTTGGTTTACCTAACATGATGCTAATTAATAAGTGGCCAGAAGTGAATGGAAGTAAAACTAACACAGAAGCAGAGACTGATTTTAAAATAATACAAAATTTAATTTCATCAATACGTAACATACGTGCCGAATACAATGTAGAGCACAAAAAAGAGGTATCCGTTCTTATTAAAACATCAAATAAACAGAGGACAATAATTGAGAATGAAAAAAGTATAGTTATGAGTCTTGCAAAGGTGTCTAACATAGAGTTTGTTGATGAGAGTCCAAAAGGTGCTTTTTCATCCACAGTCATATCTGGTGTAGAGGTCTATGTCTCGCTTGAAGGGTTGATAGATATACAGAAAGAAAAAAATAGATTACAAAAAGAGATTGATTTAACAGAAAAATATATTTCTGGACTTGAAAAGAAATTATCTAATAAAGAATTTTTAAATAAAGCACCAAAAAATATTGTTGATAAATTAACAAGTCAAAAAGAAGATGCTGAGTTAAAAATAAGCACACTTAAGTCACAACTATTGTCATTTTAAAAATATGGAATTATTATCAACCTACCCATTACTAAACAAGATGTTTGTAGCAGGAGTTATTTTAATAACAGCACGTATTGTTTCTGCGTTTATAATGTATGTGCTTCGTAATACAAAGTCACTTACAGAACGAACAGAAACAACATTGGACGACACAATTTTAGATCTATTAAATGCTCCAATACATTTGGTTTTTCAGATTGTAGGTGCTGTGGGAGCAATGTTTTATTTAATACCCGATCTGGAATATAAGGGGTATGGATATAGCACATTGATTTTAATAGTTGTAATTTTATGGGTTGCTTATTTGGTAAATAGATTATTTATAGGGATACTTCAGTGGTATCAGCTAGAGGCACAAAAGGAAGATGGCAAAGAAGGTACAAAAACTTTTGGCTTTTTAAATACTCTTATATCAATATTGGTATGGGGTCTCGGATTAACTTTTATATTAAGTGCATTGGGAGTTGATATAAGTGCTCTTCTTGCTGGTTTAGGAATTGCTGGAATTGCTGTTGCTCTTGCCTTACAAAATACTTTGTCTGGTGTGTTTTCTGCTGTATATCTTGCTGTAGATAGACCAATTAGGGCTGGTGATTATATAAAATTAGAAGATGGAACCGAGGGGTTTGTTGACGATATAAGTATGCGTTCAACTAGAATAAAAACTTTCTCTAATAATCTGGTAATTGTTCCAAATAGTAAATTGTCCAACATGGTGATGACAAATTTTTATATGCCAGGTAGTGAAGTGACATTAAAAGTACCACTTGGAATTAGTTATGATTCAGATCTTGAAAAGGTTGAGGAGGTTTCTAAGAAAGTTGCAGAGAATGTTCTAAAGTCTTTAGGTGCTTCTGGTAAGAAAGATGTGTTTGTGAGATTTGGTGGGTTTGAAGATGCTCATATAAAAATGACAGTATTTTTAAGTGTAAGAAATTTTCTAGATCAATTTATTGTAAGGCATGAGTTTATAAAGGCTTTGATGGTGGAGTTTAAAAATGAAGATATTCATATTCCATATCCACAACTAGATGTTCATTTGCATAAATAATTATGTACGTAATTTCTAAAGCAAAACAACAGATAATAAATGAATTAAAAAAAGCGATTGGATCAGGTTATACTCCTTCAATTGGTGATTTATCAATTCCGTCAGATAAAGAAAAAGGAGATATGGCATTTCCTTGTTTTGTGTTGGCAAAAAAATTAAATAAAAACCCAGTAGAACTTGCAACGGAGATTGCTGTAAAGATTGGTCCAAAAGAGTATGTTTCTAAAATCCAATCTGATGGTCCTTATGTAAATTTTACATTTAGTAATGATGTTTTTGGTTTGGAAGTGATTGAAGAGATAAATGAAAAAACAAAGAAAAATTACGGACAATCAAATAGTGGAAAAGATAAAAAGATAATGGTCGAATATGCAAATTTAAATACTCATAAAGATGTGCATGTTGGTCATTTAAGAAATTTATTTGTTGGACAGATGTTGGTGAATGTTTTACAAGAAAATAATTACGATGTTATACCAGTTGCGTACATAAATGATCTTGGTGCTCATGTTGCAAAGTCTGTATGGGCAATGCAAAGATTTCATAAGGATGAAGATATTGAAAAAGGTAAAGAGATAGATTTTTTACGTAGTATATATGTTGAGTCTAGTGAAATGATTGAAGAGAATGAAATTTACAAAGAAGAGGTTGCTGAAGTGTTTCGTAATTTAGAAAAACAAAAAGGTAATGATGTATCTGCTTGGAAAAAAAGTAGGAAGTGGTCATTGGATTATCTTCAGTGGGTTTATGATGATTTAGGTTTGGATATAGAAAAATGGTATTTTGAAAGTGATTTAATTTTAAAGAGTAAAAAGATAATTGATGACTTAATTGAACAAGGTTTGGTTGTTAAGTCAGAGGGTGCGTGGATAGTTGATTTAGAAGCAGAAAAGTTAGGTGTAAATTTATTGGTTAAATCAGACGGAACACTTTTATATAATGCTAAGGATATTGGTTTAGCAATGAAGAAAGAGTCTGATTATCATCCGCAGCGTTCTATTTATGTTGTTGATAATCGTCAATCTCATGCACTAAAACAATTATTTATGACCTTAAAGAAGATGAACTTTGAAAAAGAGATGGTTCATCTTGCATATGATTTTGTTACATTAAAAGATGGTGCAATGGCATCAAGGAAAGGTAATGTTGTCAGGTATGAGTTATTTAAAGATGCAATGGTTGAAAAGGCAAAAAAAGAAACAAAAATAAGACACGAGGATTGGTCTGAAAAACATATAAATAAGGTGTCGCATGCAATAGCTTTTTCTGCAATGAGATTTGGTATTTTAAAACAAGATCTTGATAAAAAAATAGTTTTTGATTTTGATGAGGCTATGTCTTTTGATGGATTTACAGGACCTTATTTGCTCTATACTAATGCAAGGATTAATAGTGTTTTAAAGAAGGCAAAAAAATTTAAGATCAAGTCAGAGACAGATTTACTAAAAACAAATACAGAACATCAGTTAATCATTTTATTGGCACAATATCCCGATGTTGTATTTAATGTAAGTAACAAATTCAATTTAAGCACATTGGCTAAGTATTTATTTGAGCTGGCAAAAAGATTTTCTGAATTTTATGGTCAAGAATCAATATTAAAAGCAGATGATGATTTACGGGCACAAAGACTTGGCTTGATAACTGCCGTTCAACAAGTTTTACAAAACGGATTAAGGTTAATGAGTATAGAGGTTATTGATGAGATGTGATTTGACCGTATAGGAGGAAATGTTAAGATCAGAATGAATTTGTTAGTATTATGTTTAAAAAAGAGAAAACTATGTCAAGTATAGAAGGTAACGAGACTATAATAGCTCAAGGTGTAAAAGTGGAAGGTGAGTTTTATTCAGATGGAAATGTTGTTATAGATGGGGAATTAAAAGGATCAATCAGTACGGCAATGGGTTTAAGTGTTGGTAACAGTGCCAAGATTCATGCAAATGTAAGCGCACAAAGTGCTGTAATTGCTGGTGAGGTTAAGGGTAATATTAATGCAATTGACTCAATTGAATTACTTGCTAGTTCTGTGGTTACAGGTGATATTGAGACAAACCTAATATCTGTTGCACCAGGAGCACGTGTGAATGGAAAGGTTACAATGGGCAAGGTCTCCTCTAATAGAGGAGATGAGGTTGTTGATAATGAAGAATAAACTTCGTATATGTATTGCTATCTTTATGATGAATTAATTCATGATAATAAAAAATACGAGAAGGAGGTTTTGAGAATTGAGAATAGACTTACGGATCTTGGTATTACTGGTAAGACATCTCGTCTTGCACTATTTCGTAACGCAGAGGAGATGATTCGCGATGAGGTGGATCGTGGTGTTAGTACTGTTGTTATATTGGGGAATGATGACACTGTAAAAAAAATATTAAATGTACTTGTTGAAAGTGATGTTGTCCTAGGTTTGATTCCAATAGGACCTAATAATGAGTTAGCTAAATTACTTGGAGTACCAGAAGGATTAGATGCATGTGATGTGTTAAGTGCAAGAAGAGTTGAGGAAATTGATGTGGGAACAATTAACAATAGAAGGTTTTTAACAGGTGTTTCTATTTCAGATTTTAAGGCAGAACTTATGTGTAATGAAGGTAAGTACAGAATTGCACCTACAACTAAATCTAAATTATTAATTAGAAATCTAGATGAATATTCTGATCCGTGTGATGGAATGTTGAGTGCAGAAATGGAATCAGTGGTAAAAAAAGGAGTGTTATTTAAAAGGAATATTTTGAAAAAAAGTATTTTACCTTTTAAGTCTTTGGCTATTAGGTCAGATAGACCTATTACTGTCTTGGTGGATGGTGATGAAATGGAGGGTACAAGATTTGATGTTGGAATTGAGCCAAACGTACTTAAGGTGATAACTGGAAAAGAAAGAGTTTTTGCATCTTGATTATTTATGAAAAATATATTATATTCTGGTGACCTTGCGCGGGTGGTGGAATTGGTAGACACGCAAGCTTGAGGGGCTTGTACTCGTGAGAGTGTGGAGGTTCGAGTCCTCTCTCGCGCACCACGTTTAAAGGTTTAATATATTACATTTAGGGCGCTTGGCTCAGTTGGTTAGAGCGTCTCGTTTACACCGAGAAGGTCGGGGGTTCGAATCCCTCAGCGCCCACCACAAAACACTCAAGTATTTGGGTGTTTTTTGTTTGATGTTTCACATGTCAGATCCATAATGTATAATATTTATATATGTCACCATTTATAAGAATTCCATTAGGATTAGTTGTTATGGTAGTAGGTTTTTTTATAGTCAAAAAAACTGAAGTTGTACTTTCTTGGTTTGGAACAATACCGTTTGCAGAAGAAAAAGTAGGTATTGGCAGTTCAAGGTTTGTATATAAGGTTATAGGTATGCTTACAGTATTTCTTGGTATATTTATTGCTACAAATGTTATTTCAGACACATTACAGTCTTTAGCTGAGATTTTAACCTAAAATGAAGATTTTATTATGTCCATTCCAAGCGGTAGAGCACTTTTAGATTCAGAGAGATTATTAAAAGAAGCTGGTTTAAAACAGAATATGAGTTACGCAGATTTTGGTTCTGGATCAATAGGTCATTTTGTGTTTCCCGCATCTGCAATTGTTGGATCAGAAGGTAATGTATATGCAGTTGATGTTTTAAGATCTGCTCTAGGTGCTATAGATGGTCGCAGTAAAATGGAGAATGTAAATAATATTACTTCTGTATGGGGAAATTTTGAAACAAAAAATGGAGTCAGGCTAGAGGAAGGTTCGTTGGATTTAATTTCTTTTATAAATGTAACTTCTCATTTAATAAGAAAATCTGTTGTTATTGGTGAGGTAAATAGATTATTAAATAAAAATGGACGTGTACTTGTTGTTGGTTGGTGTAAAGATTCTGGTTCAATGATTGTGCCAAGTGATAGTCGTATTTCAAAAGAGGTAGTGAAGGAGTATTTCATTAATGCTAATTTTATTGAAATCAAAGACTTTAAGGCAGGTCCGCAGCATTGGGGATTGGTGTTTAAATTAGAGGCTTGACGAGAGTGTGGTTTATTAGATAATGTCTCTATTAATATGTTTGATAATTTTTTCGATCTGTCTTATTGGTTAACATTTAGTCCACCATCAGTGGGTGGTACAAGCGGTAATATAATTTTTGGTTTTTTTGTATTATTTTTTGTATTAGGTATTGCTGTTAGAATTGTTGCCAACAACAGAACAGAAGATAGACATTTAAAAACAATTGCAAATCGTCTTGCAGGGTGGTTTATAACAATGGGCTTATTGGGAATAATGCTTTATTTTTTCAGTTTTGAACGAATAAGATTTTTTGGAGCAAAGTTCTGGTACATTGTTTGGTTTATAATTGCTGCTATATGGTTTAGTTATCTATTCAAGGCCTTTAAAAAGGTTCCTGAAATAAAAGAACAAGCAGTACAAAATAAGGAAAAGTATAAGTACTTTCCTCCTCGAAAGAAAAAGCGTAAATAATATGGTGGATGCTCGTACTTTATTTGGTGATAAGGGCGAATTGATTGCGGAAGAGTATTTATCATCTAAGGGTTATAAGCTTGTTAAAAGAAAATATAGAAATGAGTACGGTGAAATAGACCTGATATGTCTTGATGGCATTCAGGTTGTTTTTATTGAGGTTAAGACAAGGCGATCTGTGAAAGAGGGTTTTCCAGAAGAGTCTGTTACAGAAAAAAAGATAGGTAATATAATAAGGTGTGCAGGTTTTTATATGGATGAAATAAGGAGTGAGGCATCTTTTCGTATAGATGTAATTTCTGTTTTATTTACGTGTAATAACCCTCAAGTACATCATTTGATTGATATTGACATTCCAGAAAAATTCTGGTAGCATTGCACTACTAAAGAACCTGTCGGAAATGACAGGTTCGTTTGTTAAATAAATACATTATGGCATCTCCAATAGAACAAGCAATACGTCAAATCGTAGAAGAAAAAGGACTCGCATATGAGTCTGTTATTGATGCAATACAGTCAGCTTTGGCTGCTGCATACAGAAAAGATTTCGGTGACAAAAATAATAATATAGAAGCATCTTTTGATCCTGCAACCGGTGAAATTAATGTATGGGATATTAAGACGGTTGTTGAGGATATGGATCTTGAGGCAATAGAACAAGCTGAGGTTGAGCGCAGAGAGCGTGCTGAGGCATTGGCTAATGAAATAGATACAGCTCGAAAGGCAGGAAAAGATCTTCCGGCAATTTCTATTGATGAGGAAATGGGTCCAAGGTTTAATCCAAAAACTGACATTATGTTTTCAGATGCACAAGTTCTAAAAAGCGGATCAAAGATTGGTGAGATAATAAGAACAGATTTACCACAACCAGATGAGTTTGGACGAATGGCTGCAATGACAGCAAAACAGGTGATTACACAAAAACTTCGTGAAGCTGAGCGTGAAGTGGTATTTAATGAATTTAAAGAACATGAAGGTGAGTTGATTAATGCAACAGTACAAAGACGAGAAGGTCGTAGTGTGTTACTTGATCTAGGTAAGGTTACAGGAATAATGCGTCCAGAGGATCAAATTCAATCAGAAAGATACAATACAGGTGATCGAATTAAGGTTTATGTTAGACAGGTGTCTCTTACCTCTAAAGGGCCAGAGATTATATTGTCACGTACTGCAGATGAGATTGTTCAAAAACTTTTTGAGATTGAGATTCCAGAAGTTTTGGATGGTCTTGTCGAGATAAAAGGTATTGCTCGTGAGGCTGGTTCTCGTGCAAAGGTTGCAGTTGCAAGTGATGATGACAACATAGATCCTATTGGAGCATGTATTGGTCAGCGTGGTGCTAGAATTCAGACAATTATTTCTGAGCTTGGTGGAGAAAAGGTTGATATTATAGAATATAATGATAATCCAGAAGTATTTATTTCAAATTCATTATCACCAGCAAAAGTTGATGAGGTTGAGATTAATGAAGAAGAAAAAACTGCAATAGTTAAGGTTGATGGTGATCAGTTATCATTGGCAATTGGTAAAGGTGGTCAGAATGTTCGGCTTGCTGCTAAGTTGATTGGTTGGAAGATTAATATTTCAGAAATAAACAGCGAAGAATCTGATGTACAAGAGGATGATTCAGTGGATGGAGATGTGTCTGAATCTGACGGAGATGAAAATGTGGCAGAATCAGACACAAAGAATGTTGCAGAAGAAGTATCTGATGGGTCTGTTGAGTCTGACAGTTCAGAACCTCAAGAAGAAGTTGTGGTGCCTAAGATTTCTTCAACAGAAGATGTTGTTGAGAATGGTTCTGAAGAAGATGCTGTCAGTGATGAAAGTGTGGAGGAAGAATCTGAAACAGACACACAAGAAGAAAATAAAGAAAATAAAGAATAATAAATAGGAGGTATGGGATTTTTTCACACATTTTTATACGCACCAATATTTAACTTATTAGTTTGGTTTTATAATGTAATTCCAGGTGGTGATATTGGTTTTGCAATAATTGCACTTACTGTATTAATGAAATTGTCTTTATGGCCACTCATGCAGACATCATTAAAATCACAAAAAGCATTGCAAGAAATTCAGCCAAAAATTGAAGAGCTTAAGGAGAAGCATAAAGATGACAAGGAAGCTTTGGCAAAAGCAATGATGGAAATGTATCAAGAAGAAAAGGTTAATCCATTATCATCTTGTCTGCCGGTTTTAATTCAGTTACCAATATTAATAGCGCTATACAGAGTTTTGCTGAACGGTTTTGGTTCAGAAAATTTTCAATATCTATATCCTTTTGTGCAAAATCCAGGCGAAGTGAATAATATTTTTTTAGGTATTATCGATTTGGCAGAAGCTAGTTTATTTCTGGCTGTACTTGCTGGAATATTTCAGTTTTTTCAGACAAGAATGCTTATATCATCACGTCCACCAAAAGAAGTACGAGGAAGCAAGGGCTCTAAAGATGAGAGTATGATGGCTTCAATGAATAAGTCAATGCTGTACTTTATGCCAATAATTACGGTTGTTATTGGTGCAACTTTGCCAGGAGGCTTAACACTTTATTGGGTAACTATTAATATTTTTTCAATAATCCAACAATCAATTGTATTCAAGAAAAAAAGTACATAGTTTTTCCACAGGATAAAATTTGATTCTGCTGCTAAGATGGCAGCGTATGAACCAGCACCCAACAGAATTAGAACTTTCAGTTTTAAAGACAGTGTGCTGGTTTTCTGTTACAAAATATCCTGTAACCTCATTTGAGATTTGGAAGTGGTTGCTCTCACCTGACAGGCCATATGATTTATATGAAGTTATAAGTGTTTTAAAAACAAGTAATTGGATTCAAAATAGATTATTACAAAAAGATGGTTTTTATTTTTTGAAGGATGGTTTGTGCATTGATAAAAAAATAAATTCTCGTAAAGAAAGATTTTTAGATTCAATTCGTAAGTACAATAAGCTAGTAAAAGCATCCCGGTATTTTCGCTTATTACCAGGTGTTCGGGCTGTTGCTGCAGTAAATACTTTATCTTGGTGGAATACAACACAAGATAGTGACATTGATTTATTTATTATTACAAAACCAAAGACAATTTGGTCCAGCCGATTTTTATTAGTGTTGCCTTTTGCTCTTCTTGGTAGAAGACCCATGCACCATGATTGTGAAACAGATGAGCATGTTCTGGATCCATTTTGTTTTAGTTTTTTTACAACTCAACATGCAATAAATTTTGAATATTTAAAGTATTCAAAAAAAGATTATTATTTATCTTTTTGGTGCAAGTCGATTGTTCCAATTTTTGATAAAGATGAATCATTTAAGAAATTTTCAGAAGAAAATAAATGGTGTGGTGTTGATCTGCCAAATGCAAGATATAGGGTTTCTCACCCACTTCATTTAGTAACAGGTTCTTTGTTTTTGCCAGTTCAAACAAGCATTACAGAACATATTTTTAGATCCATTCAAAGAGAGCGTTTTCCAGCACATATAAAAGAACTTGCTAACAAAGATTCACGTGTTGTTATTAATGATGACATGCTAAAGTTTCATCAAAATGATAGAAGAGATTTTTTTTATTCGGAATATAAAAAGAGTATTGATAGGTATGTATGCACAAAAGTACAATAAATAAAATATTATATTTAGTTTTATTTTTTTTGCCATGGCAAAGTAGGTATATTTTTTCTGAGGTTTTGATTTTAGGAGATATTACGGAGTACGGAAAATTATCTGTATATGCTGTTGAGGTTTTATTACTTATAGTCATTCTACTGCGAGGAAGGCCTAGGCCAATTTGGGGATCAGAGCATGTTTCAAAGTCAATATATATATTATTAGGTGCTGTATTTTTTTCATTAACATTTTCTAATGAATATAATGTTAGTTTAAATCACGTAATGCATTTAATTTTTGCGGCTGGTTTGTTTTTAACTTTGTGTGACGAAAGAACAGATGTAAAGAATTCTGTTATTGCATTTGTTGCAGGACTTTGTGTTCCTGCAGTGTTGGGTATTATCCAGGTATTCACCGGATTGAGTCCATCGAGTACTTTGCTGGGAATGTCATTTTTAGATGCTTCAACAGCAGGTGTGTCAGTTGTAGAACAACAAGGAGCTAGATTATTGCGTGCGTATGGTTCATTTTCACATCCGAATATTTTTGGTGGGTATTTGACCGTGGTATTAATTTGTTTGGCATGGCTTGTTAGGTTTGTATCAAAAAAGGTTTTATATATTACAACTGTTCCTGTTGTATTATTTTCATCCGTATTAATACTAACTTTTTCACGAAGTGCGTGGTTGGGTTTGGTTATTTCATTCTTGTGGTTAATTCTACTTATGGTGTATAGAAAAAAAATACCATCCAAAAATGCATATGTAATTATTTTTCTAGGATGCATAGCACTTTTGTCTACATTATTTTTCTTTCATTCAAGTGTACTTGCACGCTTTCAACCAGATTTATATACAGAGGCAATTTCTATAAATGAAAGAGTTGGTCAGTATAGTGAGTTTGGTGATGTGTTTTTTATAAATCCATTTTTTGGTGTTGGTCCTGGAAACTATGTCTTTTCATTAAGTGATTTAATGCCAGGGTTAAGTGTTTGGAGTTATCAACCAATACATAATAGTTTTTTATTGATCATGACGGAGATTGGTGTTATTGGTGTTGCTGCGTTGTTGTATTTTATGATTCGTGTTGATCAGGTTAATTCAAAATATTCAAAAACAGCTGGTGGAATGTTTGCCATAACCCTGGCCTTAGCATTATTTGTAATTGCTCTTTTTGATCATTATGTATGGTCTATGTGGTCGGGGTTATCATTGTATGCTTTTGCCTTTGCAATGGTGGTTAGGTGGTCTTTGTTAGAAAAAAATGGATCCTTGACATAAACCATAAATTAAGTAAAAATAGCTCACGTTAGCACTCTGAAGGTTAGATTGCTAACGTATTATTTTATAAAATTTTAATAAAGAAATAACTAATTATGAAACTTACTCCAGTGTCAGATAATATAATTATCAAAGCTGTTTCATCAGAGAAAACCTCTGCAGCAGGTATTATAATTCCTGAAACAGTTGATAAAGAACGTGCAGAACGTGGTGAGGTTATTGCGATTGGTCCAGGAAGAGAATTAGATAATGGTCAGGTATCAAAAATGCATGTAAAAGTTGGTCAAAATGTTTTATTTAAAAAATATTCACCAGACGAGGTGAAAGTTGATGGAGAGGAGTATTTAATAATTCGTGCAGACGATGTAATGGCAATAGTTGAATAATATGGCAAAACAAATTTAATTTAATGAAGATGCTAGAGCATCTATAAAAAACGGTGTAGATAAATTAGCTAATGCAGTTAAGGTTACACTTGGTCCAAAAGGAAGAAATGTTATTTTAGATCGCGGCTTCGGTTCACCTACTGTAACTAAAGATGGTGTTACTGTTGCAAAAGAAATAGAGCTTGAAGATAAGTTTGAAAATCTAGGAGCAGAACTTGTAAAGGAAGTAGCGTCAAAGACAAATGATGTTGCTGGTGATGGTACTACAACAGCAACTGTGCTAGCACAAGCTTTAGTAAAAGAGGGTTTAAGAAATGTAACTGCTGGTGCAAATCCACAAGATTTACGTCGTGGACTTGAAAAGTGTACTGAAGTTATTGTTAAGGAAATAAAAGAAAAAATCGCAGAGCCTATAAAGGGTGATGAAATACAAAACGTTGCCTCAATATCAGCAAATGATCCTGAAATTGGATCAATGATTGCAAAAGCAATGGATGAGGTTGGAAGCAATGGTGTAATTACAGTTGAAGAGTCTCAGTCTTTTGGTGTTGATGTAGAGGTGGTTGAAGGAATGCAGTTTGATAAAGGTTATGTGTCTCCATACATGATTACAAATTCAGACAGAATGGAAGCTGAATATCAGGATGCACATATCTTGATAACTGATAAAAAAATTAGTTCTGTTCAGGACCTTTTGCCAATAATGGAAAAGGTTGCAACAACAGGTAGAAAAGAAATGGTGATTATTGCTGAAGATGTTGACGGTGAAGCACTTGCAACATTGGTTGTAAATAAATTGCGAGGTGCTTTCAGTGCTCTTGCTATTAAGGCTCCTGGTTTTGGTGATAGACGAAAAGCAATGTTGGAGGATATAGCTATTTTGACAGGTGGAAAAGTTATTTCAGAAGAAGTTGGTTTGAAATTAGAAAATATTGAGTTGAATGATTTGGGTCGTGCAAGAAAAGTGGTTGCAAATAAAGATCAGACAACTGTGGTGGAAGGACATGGAGATAAAAAATCAATTGAGGATAGAGTTAGTCAATTAAAAATTGAGTCAAATAATTCTTCTTCTGAATTTGAGAAAGAAAAATTACAGGAAAGAATTGCTAAGTTGTCAGGTGGTGTGGCGGTAATAAAGGTCGGTGCAGCAACAGAGACAGAAATGAAAGAGAAAAAGCACCGTATAGAGGATGCGGTTGCAGCAACAAAAGCAGCAGTGGAGGAAGGTATTGTGCCAGGCGGCGGCGTTGCTCTTATACGTGCAATTTCTTCACTTGATTCACTTGAGTTAGACGATAGAGAAAAAGTATCACTTGATATATTAAAAAGGGCTTTAGAAGAGCCGTTGCGTATGATATCTCAGAATGCTGGAAAAGATGGTTCTGTAGTTGTTGATAAGGTTAAGTTAGGTGAAGGTGCGTTTGGATATAATGCTGCAACAGATGAATATGTTGATTTGATTTCAGAAGGTGTAATTGATCCAGCAAAGGTTACAAGATCTGCACTGCAAAATGCTGTATCTATTGCTATCATGATTATAACCACAGAAGCTGCTATTACAGATATTCCAAAGAAAGAAGATGATATACCTGCTGCTCCGGCGATGGGTGGTGGAATGGGAATGTACTAAATTAGAATGTAAAAATATTAAAGGCAGGAGTAATTTCTTGTCTTTTTTAAATAGTCTATTTTTGTTATCATAAATTAGTTAATAGATATTATATGGATGAAACAAATTCAATTACAGCGACAAATAATGAGAAATTTATATCAGCAATTGGGTATCTTGGTGTTTTGTGTATTGTGCCTTTATTGCTTGAAAAGCAAAGTACGTTTGCACAACATCATGGCAGGCAGGGTCTTGTTCTTATGTTGGGTTGGCTTGTTTTGTGGGTTGGTAATTTTGTTCCAATTTTAGGACAGATAGTTTGGATGTTCGGATCACTAATATTATTTATATTATTAATATTAGGAATGATCAATGCTTTTCAAGGAAGAATGTGGGAGATGCCAATTCTTGGGAAATATGCAAAACAGATTAAGTTATAATTATGAAAGAATTATTGAATAAAATTCAGGACCTCCAGGTTCGTGTTGACGAGACTTGGAGGTATCTTTGACCTAGATACTGTAAAAATTGAGATGAAGGCACTAGAGCAAGAAATGTCATTGCCAGATTTTTGGAATAATCAAGAGCGTGCACAGATTGTAAGTAAAGAATTTGCTGGGTTAACAGAAGAAGTGTCTTTGTGGGAAGGTCTTGGTTTAGAGTTGAAGGACTTAAAAGAGATGGCAGAGCTATATGATCAGCAGGAAGATGGTTCTGTGGAAGATGGTGTGTCCAAGCAATTACTTGATTTAACTGATAGGTTTGAAAAAATGGAATTTGCAACATTGTTTGCTGCAGATTATGACAAGGAGAATGCAGTAGTTTCAATTCATGCTGGTTCTGGTGGTACTGAAGCACAAGATTGGACACAGATGTTATTGCGCATGTATGTAAGATTTGCTGAAGATAAAAACTGGAAAGTTTCTATTTTAAATGAGTCGCGGGCAGATGATGTTGGTTTAAAAAGTGTTACTTTACGTGTTACTGGCAGGTATGCATATGGGTATTTTAGGTCAGAGGCAGGTGTTCATAGGTTGGTTCGCATATCGCCTTTTGATGCAGAGAAAATGCGGCACACAACTTTTGCGTTAGTTGAGACTTTGCCTGAGTTAGATGATGTGGCGGATATTGATCTTAATCCAAAAGATTTAAGGATCGATACATTTTTAGCCAGTGGTCACGGTGGTCAGAGTGTTAATACTACATATTCTGCTGTACGTGTTGTGCATGTTCCTACTGGTACTACTGTGAGTTGTCAAAATGAGCGTTCTCAGCAGCAGAATAAAGAAACAGCACTTAAGATTTTAAAATCTAAGTTACATCAGATAAGATTAAAAGAACGTGATGAGCAAAAGAAAGAGTTAAGAGGTGAGTATCATTCAGCTGAATGGGGAAATCAGATTAGGTCTTATGTAATGCATCCTTATAAAATGGTTAAGGATCATAGAACTAATTTTGAAACATCAGACGTACACGCTGTATTGGATGGAGATTTAACTGATTTTGTTGAGGCTTATTTAAAAAAAGAGTTAGAAAATAGTGATCGATTTGAGCAAGCAAATAAAGATACTTAATATGGCAAAATACAAAACAGCTTTAGTTACAGGTGGTGCCGGTTTTATAGGGTCCCACATAGTAGATGCTTTAATTAGAAGACGTATCAAAACGTACGTAATTGATTATTTGTCTACTGGTAATATAAAAAACTTGAATCCAAATGCTCATTTTACAAAGCTGTCTGTTACAAATCCTCAGTTTGAGAAGTGTGTCAGGCGTATTAAACCAGATGTGATATTTCATTTGGCTGCACAGGTTAATTTACGTCATTCTGTAGTAGATCCTCCAAATGATGCACGTATTAATATTTTTGGCACACTTAAACTTGCACATCTTGCTGCAGAGATTGGTGTAAAAAAGATAATATATTCATCAACTGGTGGGCCAATGTATCCAGAAAATGCGAAGATTCCTTATTCAGAGAAGATTCCACCACAACCAATTTCACCTTATGGAATATCTAAGCGTGCTGGTGAGATGTATTTGAACTACATGTATCATGTACATGGTGTGCCATATGTTGCTTTGCGTTATGCAAATGTTTATGGTCCGCGTCAGAATGCAAAAGGTGAAGCTGGTGTTATATCTATTTTTTCTAATGCAATGCTTTCAGGTAAATCAGTTACAATTTTTGGTACAGGTAAGCAAACTAGAGATTTTGTGTATGTAGACGATGTTGTGCGTGCAAATATGTTTGCAATGAACAAGTCAGTTTGTGGAGAGTTTAACATTGGAACAGGTAAGCAGAGTAGTGTTTTGACTATTTTTAAAAAAATAAAAAAAATTACTGGTTATAAAATGCCTGTTAGGTTTGGTGCAGCGGCTGCAGGTGAGGTGATGCGCAGTGCACTTGATGCAAAAAAAGCCAAGAGAAGTTTGGGTTGGCAACCAAAAGTTAAATTAGATGAAGGTCTTGAAAAGACCATAAAGTCTTTCAAAAAGAAAAAGTAGTCATGGTTGTCTCAGATCAAAACTTAAAAAATGCAATCGCCATCTTGAAAAAAGGTGGTGTTGTTGTATTTCCTACGGAGACTTCTTATGGTTTTGCTGCTGATGCAACAAATAATCATGCAGTCGAGAAGGTGATGGAAATAAAAGGTAGAGAATTATGGAAAACACCACCGTTAATTGTTGCTAACAGGCAAATGGCGGATAAATATTTATTTATAAATAAAAAAACAAACAAACTAATTAATAAATATTGGCCAGGTCCTTTGACAGTGGTTGGTAATATTAAGGATAAGAATTTATTAAGTAAGTATGTTGTGCGTGATGGTACGATAGCGCTTCGTGTTTCTGAGTCAGAGATTGCTGTTCAGCTGTCTTTAGGTGTTGATGGGCCAATCGTTGCTACTTCTGCAAATATTTCAGGAAAAGAAGCGTGTTTTAGTGTTGATTGTGTAAAAAAACAATTACAGACTCAATTGTTACAACCAGATTTATATTTGGATGCAGGTTTGCTTGATCATAAACCTGCTTCTACAATTATAACTGAAAAAAATGGTGAAATTATTGTGTTACGATCCGGAAATATTAATGTTCTCGGAGAAAATACCAACACTTCAAGTGTGGGATAATATAAGCATTTATGCACATGTTTCCAAAGACAAAAAAGAGTTTTGGGCAAAATTGGTTAGTAGATAAAGATGCAATTAAAAAGATTGTAGAATCTTCAGGTGTCAAAAAAGGTGACAATGTTTTGGAGATTGGACCAGGTACCGGCGTGATTACAGAAGAATTAGTTAAAATAGGTGCGAACATTACTGTGGTCGAATTAGATTTTGATTTAATTGAGCCTTTACGTAATAAATTTGGAGATAAGATAAATATTATTCATGGAGATATTTTAAAGATCTCTATGTCGGATTTTAGTCATCTAAAACCGTACAAGCTTGTATCTGCTCTTCCTTATAACATAACGTCTAAAGTGCTACGTAAGTTTTTAGTAACATCAGATGCTCCAGAGAAAATAACGTTTGTATTACAAAATGAGGTGGTTGATCGTATTGTTGCAAGTCCTCCAAATATGAGTTTGCTTTCTGTTGTGTGTCAGATTTATTCAAAATGTAAAAAAGTTTGTGTTGTTCCATCTGATTCATTTCATCCTGAACCAAAAGTAGATTCTGCAATCGTTACTTTAGAGCTTATAAAAGATGAAAATATACTTAACAAAGAGGGGGTTATATCGATTGCAAAAATTGGATTTTCATCACGCAGAAAACAGTTGCATAAAAATCTTTTATCAATAACAAAGTTAGAAACTAAACAAATTAAAGAACTACTTATAGGTATTGACCTAAGTGAAAAGGTAAGGGCACAAGAATTAACTGTGGATGAATGGGTGAAAATTGCACAAAAACTAACATAAAATCTTGAAAAAAGCTCTGGGTAAAGCAATGTTCTTTTGGTATAATAAATGAAATTGATTTATGGGCATAAAACGGCTGCAGAATCAGTCGCGTTCAAAGTTGAATGCGGAACAAAAGGTAGCTTTTGTATTCTTATCATTCCTCGGGCTTGGGGGGTTGATTTTTGGTTTTAGATCTTTTGGTGTGAGCTTGGATAAGCCAGTACGGATGCAGATTGTAAATTATGCAACTGGCGAAAAGTATCTGTCACCTGATGAGCGTGAGCAAAAAGAAAGAGAAGATGCAAAAAATAGTGATCTAGATAATGATGGTATTACAGATTATGATGAGCTTTATGTGTACAAGACAAGTCCTTATTTAGCAGATTCTGATTCGGATGGTTTTGATGACAGGACTGAAATTTTTTCAGGTAATGATCCAAACTGTCCAGAAGGCGATTCTTGCGGTCCTGTGGTTGTTGGTGCAGAGGGTGTTGTAGATTCTAAAAAAGAAGATGTGCAGAATGTTTTACATATCATGCCTGGCGCAAAAGATGCATTAAATGCGGGTGCATATGATTTAAATAATCAAGATGATGTAAAAGAGTTGTTTAAAAATTTAGGTGTTGATGATATTAGGAAGAGTTTAATTAATTCAGGTGCTTCACAAGAAATAATTGACAGTTTGGATGATGCAACGATTAATAAATATTTTGATGAAGCCATTAATGAAATAACACCAGAATCAGAAAGTGATGGGTCAGATGTGGTGGAGAGTGATGATTCTGGTGAGTAAAATAATATAATTTTTATGATAAATACTTCAGATATAAAAAAACGTATAGCAACTTCTGTTTTGTTGGTGTTTTTTATATTTGGATTGGTTTTTTCTAGTTTATTCGTTTTTGTATCTCACGCTCAAGCTAATCAGGCTAGTGGTGCAAAAGAAGTTTCTTTGGCAACCGCTAGAGCGGCATGTGTGGCATTGGGTACTGGTACATCTCCAGGTGTAAATCTGTCAGATAAGTGTATGGCTGATATTGTTGCAGGTGTAAGTGGAAAAAGTGAAAAAGTACTTATAAAACCATCGGTTGGTGGTGCTTTCATGCTTGTGCTTTTAAATTTATCCGAGTTTATAGTGCAACGTCTATCATATGAAGTAGCTGTTTGGGTTGTGTCTGTAGCTTCTGGAGAGCAGTCATTAGTTGAAAGTGGAGAGGCTTGGGAGGAATTTGGTGAGTCGTTCGGACGAGATCTTATCGGGGAGAGCTTGGGGCAGTTATCAGAAAATGTATTAAATGACCAATGGGGAGTAGGAATAGATCTATGTAAGCCACCAGATTTAGCTTCGTTTTCACTTGCTTTGGGTATTAAGCAAGCTTATCAACCGAAGGCTCCAAAATGTGAATTTGATGATATTGTTAATAATTGGGA
>JAAZYG010000032.1 GCA_014239775.1 Candidatus Uhrbacteria bacterium
AATAATAAGGCGCGACAATTTATAGGGGCGTGGTGAAATGGTATCACAGGGGTCTCCAAAACCTCTAGCGGAGGTTCGATTCCTCCCGCCCCTGCCAAATTTTCTCCACCAACCTTGGTGGAGATTTTTTTGTTTATTTGGAAGGAGTGAGGCGTGGTTAGAACTTTTTTGGTAAACTATAATTATATGAAAGAACTCATCTCCTGGGATATCTATACAGTAAGTCCTACGAAAGATCCGATCACGGGGGTAATGTTCCGAGGTCGAGTCCGCAAATACTGTATCAACAAAGAATGTAATGTACTTATAGAGAATGCTGAAGACCAAAAAGGATCTGTCCGTTTTGCTGTTCCTACAGATAGCGAATCCAATCACATTGTTGAGTATATTAAAGGACTGGTACCTACGGTAAATATTGTTCTCACCGAACAAGATGTTTATAATCCTGTGCTATCTAAGTTAAAAGTAAATATTCTAGATCGTTACGAAGCATAGTTCTAACTTCCATCACGAGCCCCTGCCAAAACCGTACAGTTTTCTGTACGGTTTTTATTATTATAAAGAATTAGAAACTTATAGATAAACCAGCGGCTTGTGTACCTAAAAAAATCTAAAAAATAAATAAAATCCATAATCCAACCCAACCCTTATTCTCTAGAGGCCTTGACCTCGTACAGACTCCATGTATCATCATTAACAAGCCATGTGAGGTATGGTGGAATGTACTGGCGGTCTTTTGTCAGGCAACTTTGGGAGAATTTATAGAGTATATGCTAGTATCTAAATTATTAAATAGTTAATCTAAGCTTTATTATGACAACAATCGATGCAAGAACAGAGGAGATTAAGAAAAATTTTAAGAAAGGAGGAAAGCTTGTGGTTTTTGTGGGGGCAGTACTTGTGATATTTATAATAGCTATAAGCAGTATTGGTACTGTTGGCGCTGGTGAGCGTGGTGTCATGCTACAGTTTGGGGCTGTACAGGACACAGTGATTGAGGAAGGTCTTTATTTCAAAATTCCTATAGTTCAAAGAATTCAGTTAATAGATGTAAAGATCCAAAAAGATGAAGTGTCCTCTACTGCGTCCTCAAAAGATCTTCAGATTGTGACTTCAAAGATTGCATTAAATTATCATCTTGATCCTGATAATGTGAATAAAGTCTGGCAGGAAGTAGGCAGGAGCTACAATAATCGAATAATAGCGCCATCTATTCAAGAGGCAGTAAAATCTGTTACTGCAAGGTTTACTGCTGAAGAGTTGATTACAAAAAGAGAAGAAGTGAAGGATCAAATCAAGACCAATCTATTTGAAAGATTGTCAAAGAATTTTATTGTAGTTGATGAATTTAACATTATTGATTTTAGTTTTTCTGCAGCCTTTAATGAAGCGATCGAAGCTAAGGTTACAGCAGAGCAATTGAAATTAAAAGCCGATCGAGATTTAGAAAGAATCAGGATTGAGGCTGACCAAAAAGTTGTTGAAGCGGAGGGTAAGGCAAAGGCAATTTTAACAGAGGCTCAAGCATTAAAAACTAATCCGAAAGTTGTCGAGTTGCGTTGGATCGAAAAATGGGACGGTAAAACTCCGACATACTGGGGAGGTGCTAGTCCTTTTATTGGATTGAATAAATAGATGACTGAAGCTTTCGACCTCATCTATACAATTGAGTCATTAAAAGAGTTTTGAACTCGTCCCACAACCCCTGTTACGTCGCTCGCGAGCTACGTGACCTGCCATAAAACCGTACAGTTTTCTGTGCGGTTTTTATGTTAAGGAGTATGAGAACCTCAGCAAGAGGTTCGTGCCAATAAACATCCTCAAACAAGCAAAAACGTTAAATATTCCTCTATGTTATACTCGTGCATATGAATGCTCTTGAAATACAAAATTTTACAAAATTTTACTCTGACAAAAAGGCTGTAGATAATCTAAGTTTAACAATTTCAAAAGGTGAGTTTTTTGGATTGCTTGGTCAAAATGGCGCAGGAAAAACAACAACGATTAATTGCATTACAGGCATAGGTCAATTTAGCCAAGGTACTATTAAAGTATTTGGAAATGACGTACAGACTGATTACCAATTAACACGTAAAGAAGTCGGACTGTCTCCACAAGAGTTTAATGTAGACATGTTTGCACCAATCCAGAGAATATTAGATTACATAGGTGGATATTTTGGAATGAATAAAAAAGAACGCACAGACAGAATAAACGAACTTTTTGATCTACTGGGACTCACCGAACATAAAGACAAAACTTTTAGAGAATTATCAGGTGGATTTAAAAGAAGACTAATACTCGCACGAGCAATGATGCATAATCCTGACATTTTAATCTTAGACGAGCCAACTGCTGGCATAGATGTACGTCAAAGACGTGAGTTGTGGAACACACTCAAAGAATTACACAAAAAAGGAAAAACAATCATACTAACATCACACTATCTTGAAGAAGTGGAATTTTTGTGTTCAAGAGTTGCGATAATGCATGAAGGGAAATTAATAAGCACTTTAAATAAAAAAGAGTTTACACAAAACGGAAAATCTCTAGAAGAAACATTTTTAAGACTCACACAGTAATATGCATTTAATAAGACTGTACACATTTGCACGACGGGAAGTAGATAGATTTAGACGTGTACCAATTCAATCTCTAGTAGCTCCACTAATAAATGGTTTATTGTTTGTCTTTATTTTTGGTTTTGTGATTGGTAAATTCATTAACTTTGAGGAAGGATTCTCCTACATTGATTTTGTATTCCCTGGAATATTAATGATGAGTGTTATAAATGGTGCATTTGGACAAAGCTCATTTTCTTTATACTTCCAGAGGTTCACACGTGCAATAGACGAACTTCTCACTTCCCCGCTTTCATACACAGAAATGATTATTGGATACATAACAGGATCTATACTACGAGCATTGTCTGTTGCAACTGGACTATTTTTAATTGCACTATATTTTACACAAGCATCTATTCAACACATTGGACTATTTTTCTTTTATATTATTTTAGTGTCAGCACTTTTTTCACTGCTTGGAATAATAGTTGCACTTTGGTCTGAAAAATTTGAGCACTTATCAATATTACAAATATTTGTAATCTCTCCATTAATATATTTTGGTGGTGTATTCAACAGCATCAACATGCTGCCAGAAAACATTCAACCACTAGCAAAATTAAATCCTTTCTTTTACATGGTAGACGGACTTCGGTATTCAATGATCAACTATTCAGAAAGTAATTTACTGATAGGAACTATTTTTCTGTGTGTGTTAACAATAGTTTTATTTATAGCAGTGGTACATTTATTTAAAACTGGATACAAACTTAGAGATTAAAATAAAACATACTGTTTGTGTCATAGATTGACAAAAAGGTATTTTTACAGTAAATTACCACACTTGATTTACAAAAATTATATGAAGCACATAAACAGAAAAGAAAAAATAAAAAGCCTTTTTGCAAATGAGCCTTCTTTTCGTTTAAAACAAATTGAAACTGCTTTATTTTCTACAGACATAAAAAACTGGAATGATATAAGCACACTTCCAGAATCAATGAGACAAATACTTACAAAAGAAGTTCCGTTTATTTCATTGAAAGTAGAAAAAATTCATGACAATAAAAACAAAGATACCTACAAGGCAATAATTGAAGTAGATTCTGGTGACAAAGTAGAAACGGTGCTCATGCTAAATCCAAGAGGATATTGGACAGTTTGTGTATCATCTCAAATTGGCTGTGCAATGAAATGTGGATTTTGTGCTACAGGAAAAATGGGACTAATTAGAAATCTAGAATCAGATGAAATAGTAGATCAATACAGAATTTGGCAAGAATTCTTATCAGAAAATAAAGATCTACCACAGTTTATTAGCAACGTTGTTTACATGGGCATGGGTGAGCCAATGGCAAACTATGTAAATGTCAGAGACAGTGTTAACTCTATTTTAGAACATACAGAAATAGGAAAAACACACATCACAGTTTCCACAGTTGGTATTTTACCAAGACTAGAACAACTACTAGAAGATGATAAGTGGCCTCACATACGACTGGCAATTTCACTACACAGTGCCGATAAACAAACAAGAAAAGAAATCGTACCAACATCATACGATGATTTCCTGCCAAAACTTTCAGATTGGTGCAAAAGATATCTACAAAAATTTGGAAACAATCGTCATCACTTAACTTTTGAATATGTAATGTTAAAAGATGTAAACGATACTCCACACCACGCAAAATTACTTGCAAAATTTTCTACAGCAATCGGAAATGTTCGAGTAAATTTAATACCATACAACTTTACAGACTGCGGGTTCTCTTGTAGTACACCAGAAACAATCAAAGCATTTAATGAAGAATTAGAAAACCATGATGTGACCGTCATGATACGTAAAACACAAGGTGAAGACATAGCTGCAGCATGTGGTCAGCTGATCAAAAAAAATGAATCAAAAAAATAATCACAAAGATTTATGTCTACAAATAAATATGACGTAATTGTGATTGGAGGAGGTCCTGCAGGAATGATGACTGCTGGACGTGCAGGTCAATTAGGTGCGAAAGTGTTACTTATAGAAAAAAATGATCGTTTAGGTAAAAAACTATCTATAACTGGTGGAAGACGATGCAACATTACAAATGCAGAATTTGATAACCAGATTTTTTTAGACAATTTTCCTCAATCAAAACAATTTTTATTTTCACCTTTCTCAAAATTTAACGTTGAAAGTACATTTAATTTTTTTGAAGGACGTGGACTACCTATAATGGTAGAAGATAGAAAAAGAGCATTTCCAAAATCTGAAAAAGCATCAGATGTATGTTTATTGTTAAAAAAATATGTGGAAGAAAGTGGCAATGTTACAATTAAACTAAACACAGCACTCACCTCTATTATAGTTACAGATAAAAAAATCACTGGAGTAAAAACTTCAAATGGAAATTTTAATTTGAACAAACTAATAATCGCAACAGGCGGACATGCTGCACCAGAAACAGGATCAACCGGTGAAGTACTTTCAATGCTTAAACAAATTGGCCACAGCATTAAAGAACCTGATCCAAATCTTGTACCTCTAAAAACATCTGCCAAGTGGGTTCACTCATTATCAGGAACAACCATTGATGACATGGCGCTCAACTTCCTTCAAAATAATAAAATTAAAATTAAAACACGCGGACGACTCTTGTTAACTCATTTTGGAATATCAGGACCACTTGTTATAAACAACGCACGAAATGTTAAAGACCTTTTAAAGACAGGAAAAGTAAAAGCATCACTAGATTTGTTTCCTGATCTAAATTTAGGTGAGTTGGATAAAAAGTTTGTTCAACTCTTTAATGAAAATAAAAACAAACAAGTTAAGACAATATTAAAAGAACTCCTACAAAAAAAATTAGCAGAAACCATATTACAAATACCAGAAATTAAATTTGGAGAAATAAAAGCACACTCAATAACAAAAGAACAAAGAAAACTGTTAATTACATTTTTAAAAAGCTTACACTTCCCCATTACAGGTACAATGGGATTTAAATGGGCTATAGTTGCAGATGGAGGTGTTCTGCCTACAGAGATAGATTTTAAGAACATGACCTCCAGAATATACCCGAACCTTTACATGATTGGAGACACACTGAACATAAACAGACCTTCTGGTGGTTTTTCTTTGCAATTATGCTGGACTACAGGATGGATTGCAGGTGAGCACTCTGCTTTACAAACCTAACCCTTCAACGAAACTCACATCATTGCTATACTTGCATCACCTATGCCAAAAAAGATCGTAATCGGAAAAGAATTCAAACAGGCTTATAAAGCAATGAATGAGACAGATGACCATATATTTTTGACTGGTCGCGCTGGAACCGGAAAATCAACACTTCTAAAATATTTTAGAAAAAATACAAAGAAAAAACACGTCATACTCGCACCAACTGGAGTTGCAGCATTGAATGTAAAAGGACAAACCATACATTCATTTTTTGGTTTTCATCCAAATATTCAATTAAGCATGGTAAAAAAAGCACCCAAAGAATCAATTAAACTCTTCAAAGACCTTGAAACAATTGTGATAGATGAGATTTCAATGGTTCGTGCTGACCTTTTGGACTGCATAGATAGAGCCTTAAAACTAAACAGAGGTAATTCAAATGAGCCTTTTGGAGGTGTTCAAATGATTTTTATAGGTGACCTATTTCAACTCCCACCGGTAGTTACACGAGAAGAAACATATAGATTCCAATCTGAATATGATTCACCTTATTTTTTTTCAGCATACACAATGTACGAAGTAGATTTAAATATTATTGAATTACAGAAAATACATCGTCAAAAAGAAAAAAAGTTTATTGCCCTTTTAGAAAAATTGAGGACAGATACAATAGACAGAAATGATATAGATGAATGGAACAAAAGACATGATCCAAATTTTAATACAGACACAGACAGTGACTACATACATCTTACAACTACAAATAAGATGGCTCAAAAAAGGAATGAACAAGAATTAAGAAGACTCTCTGGAAAGGAATGGAAACTAAAGGCATACACAATGGGCACACTCCCAGAAAGACGAATGCCCTCAGAGAGTAGTATTACAATTAAAAAAGGTGCGAGAATCATGTTCACAATGAACGATCCAGAAAAACGTTGGGTAAACGGAACTTTGGGTACAGTCACAAGTATTAATAAAAAAGGATTGTCAAAATTTCCAGAACTTGAGGTAGAACTTGAAAATGGAAAAATAGTATATGTAAAACAACATAAATGGGAAATATTTGAATATGGCGATAGTGAGAGTGGTGAACTAACAAAAGCAATTATCGGATCATATACTCAATACCCAATTGCACTTGCATGGGCTGTGACGATTCATAAAGGACAAGGAAAAACATTCAACAAAGTACTTGTAGATATTGGTTGGGGTACATTCTCACACGGTCAAATGTATGTTGCATTAAGTAGGTGTACTACTTTTAAAGGACTTGTTCTATTAAAGCCATTTAAAACAAAGGACATAATATTGGATGAAGCTGTTGTTAATTTCATGAAAAGCACTAAAACATAAATAAACATAAAATAGCACTCGCAAATATTGACAATTACTCTTTTTTTAGCTAGAATTCGCGAGTTATAACCGGACTTACAAAGTCCGATTTTTATATCACTGAAAGGCACTAAACATTTTATAACTATGGATTTTAGAAATATTGCAATTATTGCTCACGTTGACCACGGAAAAACAACACTAGTTGACGCCCTATTAAAACAGACGGGCACTTTTTCAGAACGAGAAGAAATAACAGAACGAGTAATGGATAGTAATGACCTTGAAAAAGAAAGAGGTATTACAATCTATGCAAAAAATGCAGCAGTAAAAATAGATAATACAAAAATCAACATCGTTGACACACCAGGTCACGCAGATTTTGGATCAGAGGTAGAACGAGTCTTGAGAATGGTAGATTCAGTTTTGCTCCTTGTAGACGCATACGAAGGACCTATGCCCCAAACAAAATTTGTACTCAGAAAATCTCTAGAACTTGGATTAAAACCAATAGTTGTTATAAATAAAATAGACAAACCATCTGCACGCCCTGACGTTGTACTTGATATGGTTTTTGATCTTTTTGTAGAACTTGGCGCAACAGATGAACAGCTAGACTTTAAACATATTTATACAAATGCACGAGATGGAATTGCAATGCGTGAGATAGGTGATAAAAGCGACAATCTACAACCATTACTAGAAATGATTATAGAAGTTGTACCTCAAGCGCCTTCAGAAACAGATAAACCACTACGCATGCAGCCTGTTAACCTTGCATACGATAAATTTGTAGGACGCATGGCTACTGGTCGTATTTATGAAGGTACACTTAAACAAGGACAGAAAGTAAGCGTACATAAATTAGACGGAACAATTGAAACTCACAAAGTAACCAAACTACTTACATCTGTAGGTCTACAAAAAGAAGAAGTGCAAGAAGCCTATGCTGGTGACATTGTTATGATCGCAGGTATTCCAACAATTAATGTTGGAGAGACAGTTTCAGAAAATGAAAATACAGAACCATTACCTGCAATCAACATCGATCCTCCAACACTTACAATGCACTTTTTAGTTAACAACTCTCCTTTTGCAGGACAAGAAGGTAAATTTGTAACATCGCGTCAAATTCGAGAAAGACTTGAACGTGAACTAGAAACCAACGTTGGACTAGAAGTAACATTCCCAGAAAACTCTGATACATTTCAGGTTAGCGGAAGAGGCGAAATGCATTTATCAGTACTAATTGAAAGCATGCGCCGTGAAGGTTATGAACTTCAAGTATCACAACCACAAGCAATTATTCGTGAAGTAAATGGTGTAAAAGAAGAACCATATGAGAACGTTACAATCGATGTACCTGATGAATTTGCAGGAACGGTGATAGAACAACTTGGTACACGAAAAGGTGAGATGCAAAACATGACAAACAACACTGGATCAACTCGTCTTGAATACATCATCCCAACAAGAGGATTGCTTGGATACAGAACAAAGTTCACAACATCAACAAAAGGTGAAGGTACATTGTCACACATATTCTCACACTACGGACCTCATAAAGGTGAAATAGAGAGGAGAAAAACTGGTTCACTGATATCTGGTGTAACAGGAAAGACACTTGCCTTCTCACTAAACAACCTACAGCAACGTGGTATTTTATTCATTGATCCTGCTCAAAATGTTTATGAGGGACAAGTGATAGGAATGAGCAATAAAGATACAATGACAGTAAATCCAACAAAAGGTAAAAATCTTACTAACATGAGATCAAGTGGAGCAGATGAGGCAATAAACTTGGTAACACCTGTTGATATGACACTGGAAAGAGCACTAGAATACATTGAGGACGATGAGTATGTGGAAGTAACTCCGGAAAATATACGCATAAGAAAACAACTACTTACTGAAAACGCACGAAAACGTGGAGGTGTAATAAAAAGCTAAAAGAGAAAAGCATCAGATGATTCTGGTGCTTTTTTAAATATATATTGACAAAACCTAAAAAATATGCTAATTTTTAACGTCATTTTTAAGATATTGTAATAATATTTACACACTAAATACACTACATTCTCCAAAATAATCCGCATCCCAGTTGTAATACTAACTACAGCTGGGGCATCGATTGATTTCATGAATAATATTCGTGAAACCTGAGATGGTTTTTACTAATTAGACTTATAGGTTACAGAAAATGGCTGATGAAAAGTTGGTAACCAGAATCAAGGAAGTTGGTGCAAAGCAAGCTGTTGAGGA
>JAAZYG010000047.1 GCA_014239775.1 Candidatus Uhrbacteria bacterium
CCAAATGGTAAGCTTGTCACAGGAAATATTCGAGATACTGTTAAACTTAATGCAGACACTGTGGTTGTTTTGAACCTAGTAGATAATATCAAAGTTACAGGGAAAAATATCCTAGTTTACGGAAATAAGGTAACATATGATGTTGAGTTTTTTTTGAAAAAGGGTGGAAAAATTAGATTTTATGATCAAGGCTCTGGTTTTGATATTAGCGATGACGCAACAATCCTATTGGAGAATGGGAAAAAGTTTAAAATTCGTGATATAAAACATGCCCAAATGATCAGCAACGGTGGACAAGATGTTAGTTATGAATATCTTGATAACATAGGTAGTAAAAAACACACAAAAACTAATGGTCTAAACACAAAGTTAGGTTCATTAGGTAAAATCTTTGGCAGATAATTCACATTTGGCTATTTTGATGTAGTATATTTTCCAGACAAAATTATACAGACAAAAATTCCTTTACCAGACAGAAATCTTGCCTTGTGCCTTACACCCTTTGGTATAAACACTGTTGACGGTGATGACACTTTGTATTTTTCATCATCAAGCTGAATTTCATATTTTAGTTTATTATTCTCAGAAATTATAAGATTAATTTCATCAGCATTATGTTTGTGTAAGAAGCTATATTCTGGTAATTTTTTGTGCTTATAATCTACAAGGTGAATTGCCACGTGTGTATTAGAGGTTGGAACTAGTTTTTTACTTAACATAGAAAGTCGTTTTATTGGAACATTTGTATGGAATGGTATTTTTGAAAAAGACTCCCTTACACCTTTTTTTACAAATTTTTTGTAACGGTTCATGTGTTGTTTTCCTTTTTACTAGTATAAAATAACCTATTAGTATTTAGTAAAAAGGTAATTTAGTGATAATCACTATAATATTCTGTGTATCAGGATAGAACAGACGAATGGTTCGTTCCAAAATTTGGCTCTAGAAATTTTAGGAGGACTATTGGAATATTATTTTTACCATATACAAGCATAGTCATATGCTTTGCTGCATTAGGTTCACTTTCTGGTCAGTTCGAAATAGAACGTCTTGCAGCTATTTGCATAATCTATTTTTTAGCTCTTGGAGTTTCTGCACATCTACTTGATGCAATTGGAGGAAAAACAAAACCATGGGGTGATTTACCAAAAAAGAAACTTTGGCTCATATCTATGATTGTGTTAGGCATAGCATTTTCAATCGGTATGTATTACGTTTTCCTGGATTCACCACTGTTATTTGTTATAGGTATTGTAGAAGTGTTCTTTTTGTTTGCATATAATTTAGAATTGTTTGGTGGTAAATTTCATAATAATGCATCAACAATATTTTCATGGGCTATATTACCAGTTTTTGCCGGTTCTGCAATTCAGACAAATTCAATAACAATAGAGGCAGTAATGATTTGTGGAGTTTCTTCAATTATAACTTATGTTCTAATAACAACTTCAAGAAAGTATAAGCATCTAAAACAAAATAATGGTAACTATTTAGAAATAAAAAAGTGTGAAAGTATACTAAAAATTATTACAATATGTGTTCTAATTGGCACCCATTTTATTTTCATTCTAAAATTTTTTAGCTAGATTTCGGAATCATTTTTTTCAAATTTTTGGAAGAATTCTTTATGGTCTACTTCTTGATGTTTTTTCAACTTTTCCATATCTTCAAACATTTTATGACATACGAAACACTTCGGCTTATCTTCATCAATTAATGGTAATACCAAGGAATATCTTTATGCCAGCTCACTTATCTATTTATTTGCAAATAATCCACAAATTACATGCTAGAAACACTGATCAGTGAATCAAAGGCATTAGAGCGTGCAATCGCTGGTGATGAATTATCTTTTCAGGACGGTATAGAAATAATGGAATATGATAATATCCATTTGCTCGGTGCGGTTGCTGATATCTCACGGCAAAAACTTGTTGGGGATCAGGTCACATTCACCTCATCGTCATATCTGAATTACACGAATGTTTGTGCTGCAAGTTGTCAAATATGTGCATTTTATAGAAAAGAAAATGATAATGATTCTTACACACTAACACCAGAACAAATTGAAAAAAGAGCGTCTGCAGCAAAAAGTATGGGTGCAACTGAAGTGCACATTGTAGGTGGCTTTCATCCAAAACTATCACTTGATTATTACGAGTCTATGATGAAAATTATCAAAAAGAATCATCCTGAGTTAAAAATTAAGGCTTTTACTGCTGCAGAAATTTTCTTCTTTGCAAAACTAACAAAAAATTCTGTAAAAGAAGTCTTATCTCGTTTAAAGGATTCTGGTCTTGATTCATTACCAGGTGGTGGTGCTGAATTATTTCATCCTGAGATAAGAGAAAAA
>JAAZYG010000031.1 GCA_014239775.1 Candidatus Uhrbacteria bacterium
AAATTTTTTATTAAAAAAACAAAAGAAAGCGGTGTGGTTATTATGGGACGAAAAACTTTTGATACAATCGGAAAACCTTTGAAAGATAGAGAGATTGTTGTAATGACAAGGGGTGTTAATGATAAAACTGACGTGGATGGAGTAAGTTTTACAGATAAATCCGCATCAGAAATTATTCAAGATTTGAGAGGTGATGGGTGTGAATCTGTTGTTGTGGCCGGTGGTGCTTCAATCTATGAATTGTTTTTAAAGGAAGGTTTAATTACGGATTTGTATTTAACAATTGAACCAGTTGTGTTTGGCGGTGGGGTGGATTTTGTAAAAAATATCTCTCGATTAGATCTAAAATTGGTTGATGTGTCACGTTTGGGTGAAAAAGCAGTGTTAGTTCATTATCATATAGTTTAAGTATGGATTCTGTTGATTACCCTTATATTCCTGAAAAAAGGAGTTTTATTTTTGTGGATAAAAATAACTCATTTATGATGGAAGCACATACAGCAAGACAAGAGTATGCGGGAGATTCATTGTTTCCTGTCGGTGTTGTGTTGGTAAAAGATGGTGTGGTGCTTGCAATGGCAGGTAATGGTTTTAATAAAGGTAAATCTGTTGTGCATGTGTGTCCAAGAGTTGTAAATGATTGTCCGAGTGGAGAGGGGTATGAATTATGTGACTTACATGATTCGCCAGGTCATGCAGAGGCGATGTTAATGCAGGTTGCAAAGCAGGAGGGTATTGATCCTGCTGGCGGTGATGTGTATTTATATGGTCATTGGTGGTGCTGTAAGGCGTGTTGGAAAATTATGATTCAAAATGGAATTAAAAACGTCTATTTACTTGAAAATGCACATGAAATTTTTCATAGAGATCGAGTATATGCAACAACTCTTCAAACTAGCTTAAAAACTGTTTGTTTAATAGGTGATTTTGATGCTGTATTTGCTGATGTGTGTAGGGAATTAGGCTGTGTGGTGTATCAGGAGTCAGAGAATAAAATTCCTGAAAGTGATGCTGTGATTTTAAATACAGACATAAATGATTTAAGCAGTTTTGATTATAATAAACCGATTATTCTTGTTTCAAAAAAAGAATCTTTTGTACCTAATAAATTGTTAAATAATTCTAATGTGGTGTATCACATCGAGTACAGTTCTAAAGAAGAGGTTTTGAGAAAATTGAGAAATATATTAAAGCAGTTATAACCAAAAAAACGTCTAAATGACGTTTTTTTGGTTTATTGTATTAGTTGATTTTAAAATTTGATTTTAGTTCTTCTAATTTTCCATCAATTAACATTTGTCGTTCATCGCCTTTGTCTAATTGAAAATTCATTGATGTGGATTCTGTATACTTTGCTTCATTCATTCCGTGCATGTTTGCTTGTTCAGGTGTGAGAGGTGATTGTAGTTCTTGGAATATTACTTGGCATACACGTTCACCTGGATATATGCGGATAACTTGATTACCAGCTTCATTTTTCATTGGAAGTATCAGGTGTCCTTTATAGCCAGTGTCGATTATTCCTGAAAGTGATAGATCAATTCCTCTACGATTTGTTGATGTTCTTGGAAATAGAATTGCCATTAAATTCATTGAATTCATTTCTATTCTTTCAAGAGATGTTCCAATTACAAATTCGTTTGGTAATAAGTCAAAATATTGCCCTGGTTGCAAGTTGATCTCATCAAATTGCTCCTCATATGTTTTCGTGTCTTTTATTGAGACCTTAATTGCTCTTCTGCCGTGTTCATCTACAATCCAGTTTTTTGGTATTAAGAATTTGTAACCAAGTCGTAGATCCACAGCATGAGGTTGTAATTGAAATTTGTCTATTTGTGGTGTGAACTTAAGTTCGCCTTTCTCTATAGAATCTATGATTTCATTTTTGGTTAAAATTCCCATACGTGACTAGACTACATTTTTTTCTTTAAAAAGAAAAGTCTCGATATTATAGTCGAGACGCTAAGAGTATTAATGATTGGAAGTCACTGTCGTCACGTACGTTGTGCCATTTTGATGCACGAAATACTAATGAAATAGCTTCGTTGGCTAATCCATGATGGATTCGTATAAGGATTGCACAATAAAATGCAGTTTTGTCTAGTGGGTAAACATCAGAACTAAATATTATCGGTGCTAATATTTGTGCTGCTTTTTCATGATGGCTAAGAGTCATAAATGCCCACGCAGCATGACCGTATCTGTATGTTTCTGATGTACCACATAGGAAATATGGTGCATCCTGAATAATGTTTCTTGCCATTGCTGTGTTAGAGTTTTTTTCTTCTTCTACACTGAGTCCAAGATGGTAGTTAATATTTCTAATAACATCACTTGTACAAACTTCTGTGCGTGGGTTTTTTATAGTCTGTTGAACCCATCTAAGAGGTGGTTTGTCTGTATAAATATCGTTTATTGATAACATTTATGTCTCCTGCATATCAAAATTTATATGACCAAAAAAGGTTATAGTACATTTTATTAGATGTCAATTCTAAATTAGAATAATTAAAAACGACTCAATTTAGTTTAATTGAGTCGCGAGAGATTGCAGGGATTTGAAAGTCGGATCATTAATTATGTTATACCAACGTCCTGCATTTAAGATGATTGCAAGTGCTTCATCTTTTTTATGTTGTCTTATTTTTATAAGAGCTGCGCAGTAAAATGTTGTTTTTGAAAGCCGGCACCCAGTAGTATATTTAATTGTCGGAGCAATAACTGCTTCGGCTTTTTTAATATCTCCAAGTGTAAGATATGCCCATGCACCATGTCCATATCTATTTAATGTGACTTTTCCAGCTAAGAACATTGGTAAATCGTCGACAATTCGTTGTGCTGTACGAATATTTTCGTCTGGTTCATAGTTATCGTACACACTCTCAATTCCAAGATTTTTTACCACTTCTTGTAGAATGAAGCGAATGTGAATAGGTCCATCTTTCACTCCAAGTGTATTCTTAATCCATTCCAGTGGTGGACGTTCTGGGTCGATGTGTGGCAAAGTATCCAATTTTTTCTCTCTGTTTCTACTTAACCCCATGTTAAGTAGTGTATAAAGTTAACACATTATATGTGTTTTGTCAACATAAAACACCCGTAAATACGGGTGTTTTAGGTTATATTTCTATTTTTATTCCAGGACCTATTGTTGATGATATTGAAAGGTTTTTAATATATATACCTTTTGATGATATTGGCTTCAGTTTCTTTACAGAATCGATTAGTGATTCTAGGTTTTGCATAAGCTGCTCTTCTTTAAAGGATGCTCTTCCAAATATTTGATGAATATTTCCTGCGCTATCATTTTTAAAGCTTTCTTTACCAGCTTTTTGCTCTGTGATCATTTTTGTAACATTTTGACTCACAGTGTCTGATTTCGGGTTAGGCATTAATCCGCGTGGTCCAAGCAGTTTTGCGAGTTTGGCAAGCTTAGGCATCATTGCTGGTGTTGCTATTGCTACATCAAAATCAATTACACCTTTTTGTTATATTGTTTTAATCAACTCTTCTCCACCAACAATATCAGCACCTGCTTCTTTTGCTTCTGCTTCTTTCTCTGCTTGTACAAAAGCTGCAACCCTTTTTGTTTTGCCAGTACCATTAGGTAGACTGATATTTCCTCTAACTTGTTGGTCAGATTTTTTAGGATTAATACCTAATCTAAAATGTGCTTCTACAGCTTCATCGTATTTAGCAGTTGCAGTCTTTTTGATTAGGGATAACCCTTCTTCTAATGAGTAAATTTTGTCCTTGTCTACAAGTTTTTCTACCTCCTTAAATCTTTTGCTTGTCATATATTTATTGTGGTTCATGCGCCTATTGGCTCCCACTTTTATTATTAAGATTTACTTTTTTTATTTAATTTCAATTCCCATTTGTTTTGCTGTTCCAGCAACAATTTTCATTGCCTGTTCTACGTTGTTTGTGTTTAAATCTGGCATTTTTTTCTCTGCTATTTCTTGTAGTTGCTGTTTGTTTATTGATCCAACTTTTTCTGTAAGAGGTTTTCCTGATCCCTTTTTTACACCAGCAGCTTTTTTGATCATGTCTGATGCAGGGGCTGTTTTTGTAATAAAGTCAAAAGTTCTATCTTCATAGACAGTTATTATAACAGGGACTATTTCGCCACGTCTATCTTTTGTTGCTTCATTAAATCTGCTTACAAAGTCTCCAATAGGTAGCCCGTGTTGTCCAAGAGCAGGTCCAATTGGTGGTGCGGGTGTGGCTGCTCCACCTTGAATTTGTAATTTAATTTGTGTAGTTACTTTTTTTTCTTTAGCCATAGCTTTATTTTTAACTGGATTCTCACAAGTATGAGCTACCAGACTATTAATTATTAAATTTTCTTAATTTGTAGGAAGTCTAGTTCAACAGGTGTTTCTCTACCAAACATTGATACAAGTACTTTTATTTTCCCTCTTTCTTCATCAATTTTAGCAGCTTTTCCTTCTTGTCCTTTGAATGGTCCATCTGTAATCATTACTGGTGAACCAACCTCAACATCTAATTTATACTCAGGTTCATCGACGCCCATACGTTTTTGCAGAGATTCTATCTCTTCAGCTGCTACTGGTGTTGGGATTGTTCCTGTGCCAATAAAACCTGTTACGTTTGGTGTGTTACGTACAACATACCAAGAGTCATCTGTAACAATCATTTCAACAAGTACGTAACCTGGAAAAATCTTTTCTTCAATGGTTTTTCTTTTTCCATTTTTTATTTTAATCTTCTTTTCTTTTGGTACCATGACATTAAAAATTTTGTTTTCCATGTCCATTGTTTCAATTCTTTGTTTTAGATTTTGTGAAACATTTTCTTCGTACCCAGAGTACGTATGAATTGCATACCATCTACGACCCATTTTTGCGACTTGTTTTGCCATATAGTAATGAACGATTAAGCTGTTAGAGCAATTAGTTGCTCAAGACCAATATTTAATAACCAATCTAATCCACCAAAAAATGCTGCTAATATTATACTAAGTATTATAACTATTACTGAATAAGTAACAGTTTCCTTTTTTGAGGGCCATGTTACTTTTTTCATTTCCTCTTTTGATTCACGTACGTAAGTAATTAGCCATTTTATTGGATTTACTTTCTTTTTTGTAGCTGGTTGCATATTTTGAATATTTAAAAACAGCCTTTTGGGCCATCTGCAAAAACTATACTATATATAGGAATAATTATCAAGAGTTATGGTAGGTATTGAGATTGTGGGTATAAATAAAATAATACACCCAGTTTAAGGTGTATTATTTTATTTATACGTCAAGATTTTTAACTGTTTTTGCATGTGTTTGAATGAAGTGTTTTCTTGGTGCAACATCTGCTCCCATTAATACTTCAAACATTTCATTGGCTTTCTCTGTGTCAGCTATTGTGACTTGTTTCATTACTCTTGTCTCAGGATTCATGGTCGTTTCCCACAATTGTCCTGGGTTCATCTCACCCAATCCTTTATATCGCTGAATGTTTACTTTTATTCCAGCCACTTCTGTTTCTTCTGTTTCTGATTCTACTTCATTTTTTGTGTCTTTTTCTGTTTCTTTTTGTTCGGTTTGTTTCTTTTTGGATTTACGTTTATCAGCTTCACTAATTAACTCTTTAATTAGTTGCTCTTTTTCTTCTTCACTGTAAGCATATCTGAAATTTTTACCTATGTTTACTCTGTAAAGTGGTGGCTGAGCAATATATATATGTCCGCTTGTAATTAGTTCGTTGAAGTATCTAAAGAACAATGTAAGAAGAAGTGTTCTTATGTGGGCACCATCAACATCAGCATCTGTCATGATTACAATTCTGTTGTAGCGTAGTTTTTCAATATTAAAGCCTTCACCAATACTTGCACCAAGTGCAATTACAAGTGATTTAATTTCATTGTTAGCAAGCATTTTATCTAATCGAGCTCTTTCTACATTTAGTATTTTCCCACGTAAGGGAAGTATTGCTTGAAATTCACGATTTCGTCCTTGTTTTGCTGATCCTCCAGCAGAATCTCCCTCAACAATAAAAATCTCACTTTTAGTAGGGTCTTTTGTGGAGCAGTCAGATAGTTTACCTGGAAGAGTCAATCCTTCTAGTACACCTTTTCTTAATACGGTGTCACGTGCTGCTCTTGCGGCACGTCTTGCTTGTGCAGCAAGAAGACACTTGCCAATTATTGCTTCAGCATCACGTGGGTGTTCTTCTAAATATATTCTGAATGATTCTCCAAAGATTGATTCAACCGCTGTTCTTGCTTCTGGATTTCCAAGTTTTGCTTTTGTTTGTCCTTCAAATTGAGGTTCTTTTATTTTTACACTAATAACTGCAGTAAGACCTTCTCTTACATCTTCTCCTGTTAGGTTTGTGTCTTTTTCTTTTAATATTCCTTTTTTTCTTGCGTAACTGTTAAGTTCTCTGGTAAGAGCACTTCTAAAACCTATTAAGTGTGTACCACCATCAGGGTTTGTTATATTATTTGCAAAAGTTTTTACTAATTCATGATATTCGTGTGAGTATTGCAATGCTACTTCTACTTCTACATCAGTGTCTTTGTCGTGTTTAGATACATAAAAAATATTGTCGTGCTTTATTTCTTTTCCACGATTTATGTGTCTTACATAAGAGGCGACACCACCTTCAAAATAAAAACCATAAATTGATTTATTGTCTTTATCTCGTTCATCTGCAATTAAAAGCTTTACAGCTTTTGTAAGATAAGCTTGTTGTCTAAGATGGTCTATTATTAGTTGTAGGTTAAATTCTGTTGTTTCAAATATGGATTCATCAGGTTGGAATGTTATGCGTGTACCAGTACCTTTGGCCTTACCTGTTGTTTTTACTGCCGCTTTTGCTTTACCAATACTATATTCCTGGACCCAAAGTTTTCCTTCTCGTCTGACTTCTGCTTTTA
>JAAZYG010000018.1 GCA_014239775.1 Candidatus Uhrbacteria bacterium
CCATCCAGAATGCAGTTGCACTACACCAATGATGTATGACATGGCTGCTGGCAATTACAAAAATCATCAAGTTCAAATCCTTTCAACTGAAGGAATGATTAATCATGTTTCCAAGTCAGATTCAAAGCAATTTGTTGTTGCAACAGAAACTGGCATATTATACAGAATGAGACAGCAAAACCCGGAAAAAACATTCATTCCAGCTTCAGAAAACGCAGAATGTGAATACATGAAGATGATTACACTAGACAAAGTGTATCGCTCATTATATGACGAAAAATACGAAGTTAATGTACCAAAAAAAATAGCTGATAAGGCTCGTTTATCAATTGAACGAATGCTTTCAATCAGCTAAAATCTAAACTTCAAGGCTAAGGTCTAAACCTTTTACAGAATTTGTAATGGAACCAACAGAGATCATATCAACACCAGTTTTTGCATAGGCAATTATATTTTTGGTATTTATTCCACCAGAGGCCTCCAACTGTACTTTACCACGCAATTTTTTCCTTTCAAGTGAAGCTATAGTTTTTTTAATCTGTGTAGGCGAAAAATTATCCAACATAACTATCGTGGCACCACATTTTGCAGCAAGTATAGAATCATTTTGATTTTCAACTTCAACCTCCACACGTTTATGTTTTCTTCGTGCTTTTTTGATAAGATCTTCCATCGAGTTAGATAACAAAAGATGATTATCCTTGATCATTATCATGTCATTTAATGACAGTCTATGTTTGTATCCACCACCAATTTTCACTGCCTCTTTGTCAAAATATCTAAGACCGGGAGCAGTTTTTCTCGTAGAGTAAAGCTTTGTTTTTTTACTAAATTTTTTGATTTGTGTGACCAAGAAATTTGTTTGTGTAGCGATTCCACTCATTCTTGATAGTAAGTTTAGCACTGTTCTTTCACAGGATAAAATATCTCTCGAATTTCCTGAAATTTGTAAAATTTTTTGGTTTGCTCTCACTTTGGAACCATCTATTTTAAACGATTTAGAATGTATTCCTTTTAATTTGAAAATATCTTTGGCAAATTTAATACCAGCAATTATTCCATCATCTCTTGAAATTATTTGAGCATTAATTTTTTGGTTTGGTAATAAGGCACTAGTTATATCATAAGAGTGTGCATCTTCGGTCAGGAATCTGAGTAATTCTTTTTTTACATTAATAACCAATTTAGGTTACCTTGAGTGCATATTTTCCTTTTACAGATATTCCCAAGGTACTGGCGATCCTAGATCCTTCTGGATTGACAATCAGAACTACTCCCTGCCAGTCAGGTGTGAGATCTGAAGACTTGCATGCTGGACAAACTTTGCCAACAGTGACAAATTTACATTTTCGACATGCCATTTCTCTAACCATATTATTTCTCCTGTGAACTTTCTTTTTCTTTTGGTTTACTCTTTTCTTTTGCTTCTACTACGTTTTCTTTTTCTTCTGAAGCATTACTATTTTTTAATTCTTCTTTGATCCAATCAGGTGCACCAAGGAATGGTTGTCTACATGTGATTCCAATTTTACCCATAGTTGCAGCTTTACCAAGTGAAACTGCAGTTATTCTAGTTCTTATTGTTGATCCAACCTTTAGAGTTCTACCACTTTGATTAGCTAGTATCATACCTGATGCTACATCACTTTTGAGATAATCATCCATAACTTGTGATAAGTGTAATAATGCATCAGTAGGACCAATTCGAACAAAAGCACCAAATTCAGTAATATCAACAATTTCACCATTGACAATTTCTTGTAACTTTGGATAAAATGTTAAAGCATCAAATGTCACACGATGAAACGTTCCACCATTACCAGCAATTACTTTTCCCATTGGATCAACTTTTGCATCTAGTATCATGATTATGTACCCAAGGTTAGAATTTACCATGCTTTCATATTTTGATTTGAGTATGTTGATAGCTGCTTTTTTCAGTGACGTGCCAAAAAGATCAGGTGGAATTCTAACAACATCACCTAGAGTAGAAATAGAAAACACTTCGAAATCATTGACGATTTTCAATTTATGAGTCTTTGGGTAAATTTTCACGTATTTCTATACAAAATGGCAATTTGAGAAGACGAGAGTAGAATTATGAAATTAAGCCAAGCTAAATCAGCCTATCTTTAAATAAAGTTCGAGTCAATTTCGCATATGGTTGGCATTGATGATGTTTTAAACAAATTAACAACTGTTATTGATCCTGATCTCAAAAAAGATATAGTTTCAATGGGAATGATCAAAGACCTAGAGCTAAAGTCTGGTAATCTAAAGTTCACGCTTGAGCTTACTACACCAGCATGCCCATTTAATGATGAGATAGAGCAAGATGTACGTAATGCAATAAAAGAACTTGATGAAATCAAGAACTTTGACATGAATGTAACTGCAAAAGTTATGGAAGGTCGTGATTTAGCTGCTGATGAAGCAATGTCTACTGTGAAAAATATTATTGCAGTGGCAAGTGGTAAAGGCGGAGTTGGTAAATCTACTGTATCATTGAATCTTGCATTGGCACTTTCAAAGACAGGTGCTAAAGTTGGATTGTTAGATGCTGATATCTACGGTCCAAGTATTCC
>JAAZYG010000020.1 GCA_014239775.1 Candidatus Uhrbacteria bacterium
AAAAGATGATTTTATGGATCGTTATGGGGTGAAGTTAGGCTTCATGTCTTTTTTTGTAAAAGCTGTTGTAATGAGTCTTAAGGAATATCCTGCTGTTAATGCTGAAATACGTGAAGATAATATAATTTATAAAAATCACTTTGATATAGGTATAGCAGTTGGTACAGAAAAAGGTTTGGTTGTTCCGGTATTAAAAAATGCTGATGACATGACCTTTGGTGATATAGAAAAAAATATTGTTGAGTTTAGTACTAAAGCAAAAGATGGAAGCCTAACAATGGATGATTTAACAGGTGGTACATTTACTATTTCAAATGGAGGCGTTTATGGATCCATGTTAAGCACACCAATTATCAATAGACCTCAATCTGGTATTTTAGGTATGCATAATATTCAAAAAAGAGCTGTAGTAGTAGATGACGAAATTGTTATTCGCCCAATGATGTATTTAGCTTTTAGTTATGATCACCGTATTATTGATGGAAAAGAGAGTGTTGGATTTCTTCTAAATATTAAGACTTTACTTGAAAATCCTTCTCAAATTTTATTAGGAATTTAAATGACAGATTTTGATATTGTAGTAATTGGGGCAGGACCCGGAGGTTATGTAGCAGCTATTCGAGCAGCTCAGTTAGGAATGAAAGTTGCATGTGTTGAAAAGGAAAAAACATTAGGAGGAACCTGTCTTAATGTTGGATGTATTCCTTCCAAAGCTTTATTGAACTCATCAGAGAGATTTGTTGAATTATCCCAGCATGCTGAAGAGCATGGAATTAAAGTAAGTAAAATAGATATTGATGTATCAAAATTAATGCAACGAAAAGAGAAAATTGTAAAGCAACTTACAACTGGAATAAGCTTTCTATTGAAAAAAAACAAGATTACTCATATCAGTGGCAAAGCTTCTTTTGATGATAAAAAAACTATAACAATATCTTCATCAGAAGGAGATAAAAAAATAACTGCTAAAAATTTTATTATTGCAACAGGTTCATCTTCTATTGAAATACCAAGCATTCCTGTTGATGAAAAAAATATTGTTACTTCCACAGGTGCCTTATCACTTCAATCTGTTCCAAAGTCATTACTGGTTATTGGTGGAGGATATATTGGTTTGGAAATGGGTTCGGTATGGTCAAGGCTTGGATCAAAAGTTACTGTTGTAGAAGCTTTAGATCGAATTGTACCAACAATGGATGAAGAAATTGCAAAAGAGTTTATGAAGTTGCTAAAAAAACAAGGTTTAGAATTTAAATTATCTCACAAAGTTATTTCAACAAAGATCAGTAAAAATGAAGTTGACGTTTCTATGGAGTCATCAGATAAAAAAGAAGTAAAAGAAAAATATGAAGTAGTCTTAATGTCTGTTGGCCGCAAACCTAATATAGAGGGATTAAATTTAGAAAAAATTGGTGTTAAACAAAATGACAAAAAAGCTATTGAAATAAATAAGAGTTTTAAAACAAGTGTTGATGGTATTTATGCAATTGGGGATGTCACCCCAGGGCCGATGTTAGCACATAAAGCTGAAGAAGAAGGTGTTGCTTGTGTAGAGATAATTAATGGACAAAAAACACATATGAATTATAATTCTATTCCTGCGATTGTATATACAAACCCTGAAGTTGCCTCTGTTGGTAAAACAGAAGATCAGTTAAAACAATCAAAAACAGAATATAAAGTTGGTAAGTTTCCTTTTATGGCAAATGGCCGCGCTTTAACAACATCGGCATCAGAAGGATTTGTCAAAATACTAGCTGATAAAAAAACCGATGCTATTTTAGGAGCCCATATAATAGGACATGATGCAGGACAGTTAATTGCAGAAATTG
>JAAZYG010000046.1 GCA_014239775.1 Candidatus Uhrbacteria bacterium
CCGTTTACAGAATCATCATCTATACGAATATTCCAATAAAGATTTTTATTAACAATCGCTGCTGAGTTTCTGTACCCAAGATTTAGATCAGTATCTACTGAAGCTGAAGTTATTGCTTTTGAAGCATCAGCAGTGCTATAACCAGTATTATTTAAACCGTGTCTTAGATTAGCCCTAGCAAAACCACCAGAAACATCACAAGTAAAGTCTGAACTAGAAGATACTTCAATTGAGTTGTTTGCATTTGAAATAGCTTCAAAACCATGTTCAACGTTTTGAGAAACTGTTGTTTCAGCATTTAGTGCAATACTCTCTGGAAAAGTGAAAGTTTTTTCAAAAGCAACTTCAGATGATGTGTTTACTTCTGCTGAAACAGTAGCAGAATCTGTTGAACCATTACCATCTGTGACAGTTGCTGTTAAAGTCCATGTGTCAACAGGATACTGTCCAGACGCGTCTGTTGAACCAATATAAGATGGTAGGTTAAGTGTTGTTACATAATATTGCGCTGTTGTTGTAGGAGTACCGGCTGTCGTACCATCAGACAAACCTCCGTAATCTGATGCTCCTGTTGAAGAAAGTATTCCGCTTACATTCTCATCATAAAAACAAGTGTGCTTACCAGAATTAGACCCGTCTGTCACAGCGTTCATATCTGCTTCAGAATTACATGTAGACCCACTTTTGGAGAACTGCCATTTTATGTTTCTGAAGTCTGCTACACCATTCAGGTCACTAACTGTAATACCTACTCGCACCTGTGTTTCTGCATCTCTACCTGTGTTTATGGTTATACCACTTGAGTCAAAGTTATTACTTTGTACACCAGGAGTGGTACTGTTTCCAAGAGATACTTGGATAGTTGGTGCCGTATTATCTACATTTACATCAGTGGCAACGTCATCTCCTGCTGGTGGATTATAAGCTTGTGAATTAGACATAACTATTGCACCTAGGACAAATGCTGCTATAAGAAGCAGTGCAGCGCCTAGAATCCAATTTAATGAATCTGATTTTGATTCAGACATATTATATTTGTGTTTAAGCTAAAATAATTACTTACATTATATCAGAAAATACATTCATAAATCATTTATGTGTGTATATAAAAAAAAAGAAACCCTTTATATAGGGTTTCTTTTTTTTATACTGTAAATATTTAATTAATTGTTTTAGAAAACCAAAAACCCCTGGATAAACCAGGGGTTTTGTTTGGCTCCTCAAGATCCCATTCTAAGTGAGCCTAGGTTTTTGACATCAGTCGCAAACCGATCGCTCGTAAGAAATATGGATTGTTGAAGATGTAATTTCTTTGTTAGTAAGTCTTTGAATTTTCTCAGACAATACTAGTTAGAAATTAATTACTTAGTCCATGTCTCAGAAGACAAGGTTAGATTCTCTAGCAAGTAACCGTTATGCCAGTCACCTGTTGAAGTCAAGTTTGCAGTTGAAACGTGACCTACAGCAGTAACATCTGACCAGATTACATTGTGAAGTGAACCAGCTGATGTATCAGCAGCAGCTGAAGTAAACAACTGCATAATGTTCTCCAGACCACCAGCAGCATTAGCATCATCTGCATCATTCAAGAACAATGATGTTCCGTTTGTTGCAGCGTCTGTTGCTAGTGTGAAACTTATAGAATCACCAACAGTATCACCACCAGTCAGACGGAATCCAGATACTTCACCTCTTACAGTGTAAGTAACTGTCTCACCAGCACCAATTGTATCTTCTGTTGCCCATGTGAAGTACAGATCCGTACTTGCTTCTACAATGTCATTGTCTGCATCTTCTGCATTAGCACCTAGATTATCAACAATTGTTACCAATGTTGTGACATCAGCTCCGTTCTTGTACAACTTCATGTTTTGGATTTCCATTACATCAAGTGATTGTCCGTCATTCCAATTAAGATCTAAGTTGAACTGCTTCAAAGCTACAGATCCATTTGAATCTGCACTCACAGTAAACTTATAGAAATCAGTTGCCTGATCATTTAGAAGAGTACTGTTTGTTAGATCAACATGTGTAAATGTTGGAATAGACTTGAATACGTACATCTCATTACTGTCTACACCATTAAATGCAGCACCATCTGCTTCAGTGGTTTCTACACCAAAACTATCTGCAATTGTAACAGACGTTAGTGTATTTTCAACATCAGTTTGAGATGTACCAGCACCAATACCTACATTATTTAGTAAGTACTTAATAGTCAAAATCTTTGACGAATTAGCTGGTACAGGAATACTTAATCCTGTAAATGTAGCACCTGCATTCGCGTCCTCATCATATGTTGTTGAAGCAAGTTCAGTGCTTCCATCATATAAACGAACTTGATTTATAAGACCTGCAGCTGTTGCATCAGCAACGCTTGTTTTCAATTCCTTAATTGTGTAAGTCTCGTTTGTTGAATTGAATCTGTAACGAGCAATTTCAACTTCTTGATTACCTGCTACAGCGCTTGATACTGGATTATCGTCATTAAACTCATCAAATGCCCCAGCACCAATTGTAATTGTCTGACCAGTTACTTCAGCTGCGTTTGCAGCAACACCTGAGTCTTCTGTAGTTCCTGTAATTGTTAGGTCAGCCTGAATTGTATCAGTAGCATCAAGCGAAGCATCTAGTGTTGCATAAACATCAACTGTCATCGAACCGTTTGCAGCTAACTGATGGTTCACTGACCATGCGTTTGCTGTAGCGGCTACGGTTACTTTTGTTGAAGCAGTTGTCCAATTATCACCTGAACCATACTTCAAGTATAAACTTGATAGATCATCAGCAACAGTAACAGCAACAGAATTATCTAGATCAATACTAAATTCGGTAATATTAACAGCTTCTGTATCACTAGCACTTACTGTAAATGAACCAATCTTGTAAGCAGTGTTTGGATCAATTGTTGTCTGATCTGCATATGAAGTATTTTCTGCAGAACTTAAAGTACCTACATTTACTGTTAGCGTATTACCAGTAACGTCAGCACCAGGTGAAGTTGAGTATAAACCACTTACTATACCTAATACGTTGTTATTTAGTGAATCAGCATCAATTGTAGCTACTATTGTGTCAGCATTTGCAACTTCATCTGTACCTGATGCATCAACCATATCAGCACGTAATTCCATAACACGAGTTGTTCCTGGTGTTACTTCGAATGCTGAACCAAATGTATATGTAGTGTATGAATTACCACCACCTGAAACATCATCACACAAAGAAGCTGTGGTTGTGTCGTCGTGACAAAGACTCTTTGTTCCACCAACTTGAACACCGTCTACAAATACAGCGGCGTTAGCCAATGCAAGATCTGTATCACCAGCATCATCATGGGCAAAGTTAAAGTCTAGGTCTTCTATTCTCATCTTCTCACCAGTTGCAACAACGTCCCATTTACCAATAACAACTTGTGTAGCTCCATCAACCACATCACCAGATGGGGCTGTTAGTGACGATGTAAAGGTTACAGCACCGTTACCAATTGTTTGCACACCTGCTGTTACAGCAGTAAATGTTGTTGCTAATACAGGTTGATTATAATCAGTGTCAATAAACATCATGTCTGCAGCATTACGTAAAGACGCCTGCACAGTCCTGCCTGATCCACCAATAATATCAGCAAGTACTTTAACTGTATGATTACCTGTATTTATTCTTACAGGTGAGTCTGAGAAATCAAACGTAACATATCCATCTGCATCTTCTTGAGTTACAGCTGAACCATACATTACACCTGAAATATAGAACTTCCAGTTCTGAATATCAGAATCATTAATTGAACCAACATTCCTAAACCTCATTGAATGTAGATCTAGTTCGTTGTTAGTTACTGTAATTGTGTCTTCCCACACACGATAACCATCTTGTGGGTCGATTGTAGCAAGAGCAGGTGTTGCACCACCAGCAAAGCTTACTGCACCAAATGTTGCTGGTGTAGCAGCAATAGTGTGTATCGCACCACTCATTGGGAATGAACCAGTAGCTGACACATTACCGCTGAAAGTTACATCAGCAGCAGCAGCAAGACTCACACCAATAGTTTGTCCATTAGTAGCAGCTGCGATATCAGATCGAACTGATAAACTTACAGAACCACCAGCTGGCACACTTACTATTCCACTTGAATCATTTATCTTTACTTGTGAATTAGAAACTGTTGCAGCGTCTGTTAGACGAACAGCTCCACTATATAGATAAATGTTAGACAATGTTGTGTCTGATGACACACCAGTCCTTGAAAGTGTTAAACCTGTTAGACTAGCGTCTGCATTTGAACTGTTTGAGATTGTCAAACGAGCCATATCAGCCAAAGCTTGACCTGCAATTAATGTTGTTGTTGCAGGCATTGCCTCTAGCATTACACTAACTTCAGAACTTGCTGTATAAGTTTCAGTCTCTACCATCTGAGCTGTGTCAGTTAAGTTAGACATCTCGCTTTCGATATTGCTACCGCTTACAAGACCACTTAGCATAACACCACTTCCTGATAGAACGGATCCACTTTGGTAGTTGTTAGCTGACATTCCAGCCTCAGATACCATTTTAGATTCACCGCCTGTAATTAAGTAGTTGTGTGTTCCATCTGACCAAAGCATTCCTTCATAACCAGAAGAAGCATCTGACAGTGAATCACCAATTGTGTAGTCGATTGAGAAGAGTACATCTGGAACATCATCGATGAACGTGTTCCAATTGTCTCCCGCAAGTCCTACCGCAACTTCTTCAGACTCGATCCAGTGAAGGCTTCCGTCTGCAGAAACTGCATATGTTTTATTATCACTTGTAATTTTCACCCAGCGTGTTCCTGATCGGTAAACAATGTTACCACCAAGAGCAATGTCAGCTAAATCGTCGTCAGACATTGTTACTACACCGTCGAAATTTTCGTACCATGAGAAAAAAGTTTTCTCGTTTGGGAAAGAGTAACGCATACCATCAGAACCGTAGTAATAAACAGTTCCAAGAGTTTCACCTTTAATCAAGTCACCGAATGAAGCGGCTGAAACCTGAGCAGGTGCAAACGCAGTTAAACCTAGCGTCCACAAAATTGTAGCTGCTGCTACTGTGATTACTAGCGCTTTCTTTCCAATTGCTAATGAATTATTCATAAATAACTATATCCTTTCTTAATATTATTTTTTTTAGAGTAGTAGCGGTGCATAGCACCTCGACCTTTTGGCTATCTACTATTTAACAAAGTTCTACCCTTTGACAAACATGGGGTATACCCGTGTCCAAGAGCAAGCCAGAGCACTTTCTTTTAAAGAAAGAAATCTGGCTTGAATTTCTATTCTTTAATATCTAATTGTTTTAAATCTAGCTGAACCTCTTTTAATAGTTGAAACGCTCTTCTGTAAGCACCTTCATCTGCAAGCAATCTTGCTAGATCTATTTTTTCTATTTGAGATTCTGATAGTTCTTTTGTTGTAAGTGCACCAAACTGCTTTTCAAAGCTGTGTTTTAACTCATTTGTACTTTCTTCGTCTGGTAATTCTTCATGTGCTGTAATAAACACCTCTACAGCTTGTTCTTCTGCTTCGTCTATAATCTCACCAATTTCCTCTACTTGACTCTTTACATTATCAGTAAATGAATTATTTGATGCAGATACTGTTGTTCTGTAAATCTCAGCTTTTCTTCCAACAACCTTTGCAAGTGCTTTTGTGTTTTCAGGATTATCTTTTGAAAGGTCTTCCTTTATATGTGCAACCTCTGTTTTAAAATTGTTTACTGCGAGCTGTACCCTGTTTGAAGACATGTCTTGTGGAGTTAAAGCAGCTAATTCAACCATTTCATCAAGTCTTCGTGTTGCAAACTCCACTTGAAGCTTAGACCTTTTCATCTGATCACCTGTTAAATTTAATTGCACTTTTTCCATTGTAAGTTTAACTTGATACATCTTGTCTCCTGGTAATGCACTAAAAGATGCGTTTGTTGCACCAACCCAACCTGAGAACATAAATACAAACACCGCCAAAGACGCTATAAGAGGCTTTGCTGTAGCGTGTGTAATTTGCCATACGTAATACTCAACATGATCACGGAAACCATAATTAGACTCTTTTTGCTCAGAATCAAAACCACACCGCTCAGAAATTAACTTCCATGAACGGTCAGCATCAAAAGCACGATTAGTATCACTATCGTCTTTTAGCTTCTTAAAAAGTTGTGTTATGTCTTTGTCGGTCATAGGTCACCGAAACGTTGAATTATTTGTTCTCGAATTTTTTTAATCGACCTGTGAATTATCACAGATGTTGCATTCTCAGTTTTACCGATCTGACGAGCAATGTCTTTTACTGAATGGCCTTCCATGTATCTCAGAAACATTACCTGTGCGTGGTCCTCTTTTAGATTGTTCATGATCTCTTTTAGGATATTCACGTCAACCTTGTCTATAATTTCTAGATGAAGGTCTACTGAGTGCACATCTTGCATCTCATATTCAGTCAGAACTTCGGATCGTCTTTTTCTCTCTTTATAGTACTCAGCAATTACATTTCGTCCGATTGCAAGAGTTACCGCTATAAAGGAGTCGATTTTTGTACTCAGTGAATAATTCCATAATCTCATCCAAACCTCAGAATAAGCATCATCTGTCTCAGTCTGATTTGGTAGGCGAGATCTTAAATATCGTTCCAATCTTGGGCCATATTCAAGCACAAGCGATTGAAACGCTTTTTCATCCCTAAACTCACGGATGCGGAATAGAAGAAATTGTTCTTTGTTACGCTTCACAACTAGTAGGTAGTTTTAGTTAAAATCTTACAGAATGGACTGACAATACGCTAAAATTAGATAAAAATCAAGGGTTTCTGGTATTTATATTGACAAAATCACATTTTTTGTCTACACTGGTGTAGTCAAATCATTTTTTCCACAGATATGAAACCAGTAATTAGACTCTCTGTATCAGAAGCTGCTAAGTTATTTGGTATTAGTCAGCGCACAATACGCAGAGCAATCAAAACACAAGAAATTACATATGTTGTAGTGCAAGGTCGCTATAAACTTAGCTTTGAGTCATTGTTAAGATGGTCTCAACGTACAACAACAGTAAGAAACAAAAGAGACGGAAAAGGCATAGGTCAATTTGTTGATCAATGGAAAATCCACAATAAACTCTTTTCACCAAACCCAAAATCAATCAAGGAGGACAAAGACAAAAAAGAATAATATGCGTCTCCTTATAGCGACTGTAATCGTTATGCTTTCAGGACTCGTAAGTCCTGTTTATGCTACAAACATAACAGATAATGATAAATTCGTTAGAACAGCGAACTATTTTTTGTTATCTGGCCCAAAATTGGATAATCCTGAGACAATAAACAATCTTTCAAAATTTGACCTGATTATTATACCTGTTGAAGCGCAAATTTATAATCAGACATTCTTTCCTCAAATAAGAAACCTGAATCCTGATATAGTAATACTTCCATATGTTGCAACTGTAAGTTGGAACGATATCTACTGGAACGATACTCTTCATCAAAAAATGTACTCACAGATAAATAATTCTTGGTGGCTAACCGATGCTTCACAAAATCAAAAAAGCGTTTGGCCAAACACAAGAGCACTTAATTTAAATACAGGCTGGTCAGAATTTCTGCCCACTTTTGTAAAAAATGAAATACTTTCAACTGGATATTGGGACGGTGTATTTTACGATGAAGTACAAGATTCAATAGATCATGTTGGAAATACTGACATTGATCGAAATGGAGTAAATGACACTGCTCAAACCGCAAATGCACTTTGGGCAAATGGATATGAAAAAATGTTTAAAAAGACAAGAGATCTGGTTGGATCAAATTACATAATAATTACAAACGGAAGTTCTAATAAAAAGTTCTCAAAGTATGTAAACGGTAGAATGTTTGAATCATTCCCCTCTTCTAATGACTCATTGGTTAATTGGAAAAATCAAACTAACGATTATTTAGATTTTGAACAGTCTGTTTCACACAGCTCTGTGCAGGTTATCAATGTAAATACAGACAACACTGGAGTTAAAAATGATTATCAAAAAGTAAGATTTGGACTTACAACCACACTTTTAGGAGATGGTTACTTTTCATTTGACCACGGTACAGAAGACCATGCTCAACTTTGGACATATGATGAATATAACGCATATCTTGGTGAATCTAAATCTGCTTACAAAAACACACTAAACATATCTAGCTCACATATAGGCAGTGGTGTGTTTGAGCGAGAATTTGAAAACGGTAAGGTTGTTGTAAATGCAACACAAAATACACAATATATTGAACTAGACGGTGAATTTGAGAAACTTCATGGCTTACAGGATGCACAAATAAATGACGGGTCCATTGTTTCTGAAATATCATTAAATTCTAAAGATGGAATAATACTTCTTCGTCCAATCGAGCAAATTAATGACGCAACATATTTAAATGGTGCTTTTGCACGTATATATTCTGGTAACGGGAAAACCAAGCGAACTGGATTTTTTGCTTATGACAATTTAGCCAAAGGAGGTACACAGGTTGTCTCATACGACACTGACTTTGATGGATACAGAGAAACAGTGGTTGCAGATGATACTTATGTCTACATCTACGAAGAAGATGGTTCACTTCATGCAAAATTTGCACCCTACACAGAAGAGTATGACCAAGGTATAAACATTTCAATTGGTGATATTGAAAATGACGGCTCAGTTGAGATAGTAACAGGAACAGAACGAGGTGGTGGCCCACATGTACGCGTATTTAACAAAGATGGAAATCTTATAAATCCTGGTTTTTTTGCATATGCACCAGAATTTCGTGGTGGAGTAAATGTAGCTATAGGTGATTTAAATGGTGATAATATAAAAGAAATAATCACAGGTGCTGGTTACAACGGCGGTCCACACGTACGCATGTTTAAAAAAGATGGAACACTTATAAATCCTGGTTTTTTTGCATATTCACCAGAATTTCGTGGTGGAGTAAATGTTTCTTCTGGTGATATTGATGGTGATGGGATAGACGATGTAATAACAGGTCCAGGACAAGGTGGATCCCCACTTGCACGTGTATACGATAGAAATGGTAATCTTAAAGTAGAGTTCATGATTTTCGATAAATCTGACACACGTGGTCTTGAAGTTGTAGCAACAGACCTTGATGGAGATGGTATTTCTGAGATAATAGGATTAACAACAGACGTCTTTACACTAAGTGCTTTTTAATATGTCATTCAAAAAAGAAATTAAAAAAGGTTACAAATGTAACTCTATAAACAAGCCGCATTCAGTGATTGCTAAAGCTGTATGTATTGGTGTACACCCTGGAAAAATATTCAAGTTTCCATTCCTAAAAATGTTCGATAAGCATTACCACGGTAAATATGGATATGCTAGAACAATATTTTTCATTGACCTGTTTTTGATAGGTGTAATGTTTACCCTATCTTGTATTGCTCTATATATATGGCTGTTTCCAGCTGTAAATTTTGCAGATAAGATCAAGTTTGATGCAACAGTTGCGCCACGAGAGATAGTTTCTGGTGCACAATCGACTCTTGTAATTAGATACACAAACGATACAGATGAGGAATTATCAAACGCTTCAATGGACATAAACTTCCCTGCACATTTTCTTTTGCAGGAATTTTACGCAAAAGATAAAGAAATTAATGAAAATCAAATAAATATAGGAACTATACCAATTGGCGGAACTGGAACTGTACGTATTTCAGGTGTTATGTTTGGTGATGTAGATGGTGAACAGATATTTGAGAGTCACATGACTTTCACACACGGTAAAAACAAAGACATACTTGAAGAAAAAACATCTATATACACATTTTCTCCCACAAAATCTACATTAGAACTATCATTATCACTACCAGAAAAGCTGGTCTCATTTCAAGAAGCTCAAGGTGTTATTGAATACACAAATACTGGAGAAATTGATTTTCCTGAGATTACAATAGAACCAACATGGCCCGATGGTTTTAAATATATTAATTCAACACCTGTAATTAATAATGGTTTGTTTAAAGTTCCTGCCATAACCTCTGGTGAAACTGGAAAAATAGTGTTTAATGGTTACTTGTCTGATGCTGGTGAAAATACTTTATGGACTTTTGATCCAAGGTTTACTTTTGATACTGACAGTTATAAACAAGACACACTTGTACATTATGCCGCAGTTGTCCCTCCTCCAATAAAGTTAGAGCATAGTATTGACTCAAAAAATATAAAACCAGGAAATGAAGTTTCATTTATTGTGAGCTATGAAAACATATCTGAAAATACTGTAACTGATATAAATATTGGTATTGAATCTGATAGTCCATTTTTAAGAGATGGTGTGGTTTTTTCTAAAACAAAAATAGACAGTCTTGCTCCAGGCGCAACTGAGGAAATTGTTATAACTACCAGGCTTAGATCAAGTATCTACCAAAGTGAAACTAACCAGTATGAAGATCTTGTTTTTAACAGTCGCACACTTGCAAGTTATATTTTAGGTGATGGTTCAACTCAAAAAGTAACTTCATATGGTCCAAACATTACATCTTTACTTACAACACCTGTAGTTTTTGATTCGTCTGCGAAATACGTTACATCAAGTGGCGACCAGCTTGGTCGGGGACCTTTACCTCCCAAAGTTGGCAAAGAAACAACTTACTGGGTTTTCCTGCATGTTGGCGGAACAACAAATCCTATAAAAAACGTAGCTGTAGAGGCGTCATTGTCTGAAAATACTAGGTTTACTGGTAAACAAAGCGTCTCACAAGACACAGGTATTGAGTACAATTCTAAAACACACTCAATAGAGTGGTTTGCTGAAGTGATTTATCCAACATTATCTCCTACAAGTAAAATAGTTGGTGTTGCGTTTGAAGTTGGAATCACCCCCTCAGAAGATCAAATTGGCACTGTCCCTACTTTATTAGAAAACATATCCTTCTCTGCAATTGATTCAAGTACTGGTGCGTTTTTAAATAAATCCGCCAAAAACATAACAACCGATTTACCAGATGATGCAAGAGCGGGATCAAAGGCAGAAGTAGAATAAACAAAAAAACAGAGTCAAATGACTCTGTTTTTTTACTCTCAGAATTGACCGAAACTATTTCGATCCTCTCAATTGAGCACCCCAGTCTAATTAAAGACTGAGGTGAGTTGAGGTTTTATATACATGATACTGTGGACCTCATGACACAGTATCTGATTGGACTATAACAGTCCTGTTACAGCTGCTCCGCAGAACAGTGCGTATCCTGAAACCATCACACAAGCCTCCCACCTGTGCAGCGTCCACCTTGTTCGCATAAATCCCAGAGCAATAATGGTCGATCCAAAAAGGATAACCAGAATCTTCCAGGAACCTGCCCAATTGATCTCAATACCTCCCATAAGAAGTACTGGCAGACCAATGCAGACCAAGATGTCAAACGTGTTCGATCCGAACGCGTTTGAAAAAGCACCGTCTGCATCACCCTTTCGAGCAGCGAAAATCGACACCAATGCATCCGGTATGGATGTTGCAGCAGCAAGCACTGTAACCCCAGCCGTCATTGCTGAAAGACCTAGGTTGTTAACAAAGACCTCAAGTGCTGCACCCACCAAAAAGTGACATGCAATACCCACTCCGATCATACCCAAGGCCATCTTGCCGATTGCCTTCCTAAGATCAACGTTCTCTTTCTCCTTTACGTCAGAATCTTCGGACTTCTTACCGGTCTTGATCATGTAAATAACATAAGCGGCGTACAAGACAACTGCAATCAATCCGATCCACCAAGGAACCATATGCATGGCACCACCACTCTGAGTTGCTGGCGCAAACCAGAAAGCCGCAATCATCAAAGTTACGACCACAAAGTAAATACCACCGTCTCGATGTACCACTTCTGGTGATGTTTTCTGTGCACCAAGAATATGGACCACGATTGCTGGTATAAGCAAGTTGAACAGCGCTGATCCAGCTATTGCACCAACACCGACTTCGAAACTGCTGTAAACAACCAACCCGATGAAAACGGTACAGAACTCGGCAAACGAGCTCGACACCGCCATCAAAGTAGCTCCAACAGTCGCCTCTGACAGTTGAAAATACTTTCCAATGTCAGCCGATCCGGCCTCCAGAAGCTCAGACGCCTTCCAAATTACCAAACAAGTAACTATGATAATCAAAATTGAAATGATCAATGAATTTTCCCCTTTTCCAGTTTGTGATCAGCAGATTAACGCAAAATATATATTTTGCAAAAGAATTTAAAAAGCTGATATTTACTTTCATTTCTTGGAGAAATAAACATAAATATCAGCATTTATCACACATATTGGGCCGCTGTGATATACGGTCTCTCCCCCAAAACTAAATTTTTATTATTAAAATAATACCATAAAATAACACTTTTGTCAATAACTATTAACTAAAATATCCTATACTTTAGTTAAAATTATATATAAGTTATTTATTAATGACATTTATAATATATTTGTAGTTTATATGTCATATAATGAATAATGTAGGAAACCTTTATTTTTAGGGGTTTTTTTTGTCCCATCATTGACAAAACCCCTATTTTATGGTATATTTGTCCGTTATTATGAAAATAGCAATGATTGGACAAAAAGGAATTCCTGCAAAAGCTGGTGGTATTGAACGCCACGTTGAGGAACTTTCTGTAGAACTTACAAATCGTGGACATGACGTCTTGGTATTTTGTCGTTCAAAATATACATGGCCAATACGTGACCATCGTGGTGTACGCTGTATACAAACACCATCTATATCAACAAAGCATTTAGATGCAATAACACATACGTTTACATCTATAATTCGTGCAGCTCGTGAAAAAGTGGATGTATTTCATATTCATGGTGTTGGACCAGCCCTATTATCCTGGTTACCTAAATTAATCAGGCCATCTGCAAAGGTTATAGTTACGTTCCATTGTATAGACAGACATCATCAGAAATGGAATGTATTTGCACGAGCAATGCTGTACTTAGGTGAAAGATGTGCTGTAAAAATTCCTGATGCAACTATTACAGTTTCAAAAACGCTACAAGCATATTGTCGAATGTCATACAATGCAGATACAAAATATATACCAAATGGAACACCTATTCAGCTAGATGATGCTGATCCAAAGATGTTAAAACCATTTAAACTAAAACCTGGTAAGTATGTGATGTTCTGCGCTCGTCTTGTAAGGCACAAAGGTGCACACTTACTTATAGACGCATGGAAGCAGGTTAAAAAGAAACGACCAGATTTAGTAAAAAACCTTAAGCTTGTTATCGTTGGTGGATCTGCATTTACAGATGACTACGTAGATGAGCTGAAGAAAATGGCAAAGAAAGATAAATCTGTTGTAATGACAGGAACTCAAACAGGAGAAACTTTGCATGCATTGTTTCAAAACTCATATTCAGTTGTTCACCCTTCTGAATCAGAAGGTCTGCCAATTTCTATATTGGAGGCAATGAGCTATGGGAAATGTGTATTATCATCAGATATTCCAGAAAACCTAGAGCTTACAAAAGAACATGGACTAAGCTTTGCACGTGGTGATGTAAATGACCTATCAAATAAAATTATAATGATGCTTGAAGCACCAAAACTTGTTAAAGCAGTTGGTGAGGAAGCACGTCTACACATTGCAAAAAACTACGATTGGAAAGACATATCAGAAACTACAGATTATCTGTATGAGCTGACAATGCTTGAACCTAAATTAAAAGATGCAACAGTCTAAAAAGACTAAAAAACACCCGTCATAATGATGGGTGTTTTTGTTTTAAATTTCTACAATATTGGTTTTTACTCACCTCTGTGCCATGCTATACGTATCCATTAAGCGCCTATAATGATCTTTGATATTAAAATCTTTTTCTATTCTGAGCCTTGCATTTTTTGACATCTCCTTATGAAAATCTGAATCATGATACAAACGTAACACAGCCTCTACCCACGCACGTATATCTGTTGGATGTGCAATAAAACCGGTAAGTCTATCATTAACTATCTCTGGAATTCCACCAACATCACTTGCAATGACAGGTTTGCCGTATGCCATTGCCTCAAGAAGTACTAACGGAAACACCTCATGTACATACGATGGTAGCAACACAGCACAGGCACCTTTGTATAATTTTGCCAAAGCATCACCAGTTCTAAAACCTAAAAACTCTATATTATCCAAACCATCAGCAAGCTCATGTAGATAATCCATATCAACACCTCTACCAACAATCTTATATTTAATATCTGGAGTTATCTCAGCGAGTTTAATTATTGTCTCTATTCCCTTTTCTATATTCAACCTTCCTACAAACAAAAAATATCCATCATGTGAAAAACTTGGATTCATGTGGGCAGTATCCATTCCATAATTATTTACAACAATTTTACCTTTATCAAAACCTGCCTTTACCATCTGATTTTTCATATATTTGGATGGTGTAATAAATGTATTTATGTTCTTGTTATAAATATCTAGAATTTTATGAAACTTATATGTAAGCGCTTGTGCAAATGATGCAGCAAATGAATCTTTGTGAAATTTTGAAATTGTAGCTTTTAGAACTCCGTAGTCTTTAAAATCTGGACCACACCCCTTTGCCCAAACATTATAACTTGGTGACACCAAATGATGATCATGAACCGTCATTACTGTAGGAACCTTTTGGTCTGTAAGAGTGTCTAAAATAGATGGTGATAATTGTGTATAAATATTGTGTACATGACATAAATCAGCTCCAGTATCGTTTATGAGTGTTGCCATCTTACGTCTTGCTTGAAGTGAGTACATCATTCTTCCAACAGTTCTTAATCCTGACACACCAATTGATGGAGTTGTACTGATTGATGTAGGAAAATAATCTGAATATATTGTTTTCAAATTGCTCTGATGCTGCATAGCAAAAGGAATTGCTCTATTACCATTTTTAGTTAGCCAATCAGAAAGATCTAGCATGTATTTTTCTGCACCACCTCTTAAATAATAAAATTTATTTGCCTGAATTATATTCATACTTTTTTTGTGTACCCCTTTTGTTTTTTGAAAATTTTTCTGTTACCAAGAACTACCACAAAACCTGCATACAACCATAAGTAATACGACAAAGTTCTTATCTCCAACACTGTAGATGTCATTGCATTAAAACCTACAGCTAACATCAGAGCTGCTAAACCTATTGAAAGTGATTTAATAAATTTATCTTTTGATTGATAGAATAATCTGATTGAATAAATAAATAAACCTACATACATCCATAAATAGAACACAATTCCCAACGTTCCAACTTCACCCCAAAGAGAAAACCAATTATTATCTATAAATCCTTCTGTACCAAACACTCCAAACGGCACACCTGCCGCTTCATATGCTGTGGTGTTTTTTAATGCAGCTGCAGCACCTCCTCCAAACTGACCTGGTCCCCAACCAAAAATTGGGGATTGAGAAATAACATCACGTGGAGTATGAACAAACCAGTACACTCTACCCAATCCATAATACTCACCTCTCCAACGAGCTAAACTAAACGATTCAAAGAAACGCTCTGTTAGTGTTTGCCCAGGACCTTCTGTTATTAAGCTTACCTGCAAACCTGATCCTGCAAGTATCAGAGTAAATCCAATTATAAATGTTGCAAGAGCAGCTGCCACACGTTTATCACGCTTAATAATTAAGCCTATGAAAATAAAACCTATTAAAAATGCAAACCATGATGCTCTTGAGTATGTAAGAACTAAAACTGGTAAGCCAAATAAAAATACCCATGGAATAAATTCTTTTATTTTTTTTGATCTTGGATGAACGAATAAAAATCCTGTTGCCAAAATTAAAAATGTATACAAAAAATTTCCAAATCTATCATACCTCCCAAGTGTTGCAAAAACACGTGAACCTGGATCCCAAAACTGATTTACACCCTGTGTCAAAACAAGACTACCTATACTTTTTTTATCAGAAGGAAGTAAGAATTGATCCATTGGGAAACCTATTACAGACTGCATTATGCCTATACACGACTGAAGTAATACAACACCAAACATTATATATGTGATCTTTCTTATGAACATCCTTGTTGGGCTCAAATAAATCACCAAGAAAAATACCAACATGAACCTTAATATCTGTCGTGCTCCTAAAATTGCAATTTGTGGTGGTACAAAATTAATAACAGCACTTGCAACTATACATACAATAAATAATAAAAATGGTAGATCAACTGGTGAACTTTTTAATTTTAGTTTGCCAGATACAACTCTTAATAAAACAACAAGTGCGATTAAGTAAATCAAACCTTCCGAAAAATATCTAGCAAATATATAAATTTCATCTGGTATAAACTTTAAAACAAAACTTTCAAAAGGTAAGTAAACCGCTAAAAAACCCAGAGTATAAAGAGGATTTTTAAATGTAAAAAATAGGGCAACTAAAAAAGCTATAGCAGCCAATACTACCGTTGGAGAAAAAATAGATTGTAAAATTATAAGAAGAGCAAGTATCACAAAGAGACTTGCTACCATTATTTTAGTATGCTCCTCTGCCCTACGATAAACAAAACGTAAATCGATCATATTTATATTATTGTAACACAACACAAATAAAAAAACCGGCCTAACTTGTAAATAAATACAAGTTAGAACCGGTAAGCATTCGTGGTCTGTTAAGGAACCACGAGTGATGTACTGAACGTACCACCGCAGGTGTATGTATCACCACCTTCGGTGCCAATACCAGATAGGTTGGCATCAAGACTGGTTGAGTCAGGAAATAATCCTGTCCAATCAAGCGATTCGCCAAACATATCAGTATCGAATTGACCTTCTGCTGTAAGGTTTCCTGAGACATCTCCGTCGAGCACAATATTTTGCACTCCAACAAAGATAGCTACAAAGTCACCTGTAAACGAACATGTGCCCGTTCCTGTGATCATTGGAGACAAGGTTGTGTCCACTGTCATGGTAATAGTTCCGTCGCACGTATCTGCAAATCCCGAAAAATTATCAGTTGCTAGTATAGAGATATCTCCTGTGTAGGATCCATCTTCAATACAACCATCCACGTCAGCCAAATCACTTTCCCCGTCACAATCGTCGTCAATTCCATTGGAACAAACTTCGATTCCATCAGGGCTTGTGAACTCATCCTCATCATCACAATCTGCAGAGTTGGCAACATAGCCTGCAGGCACAAGACATGCCGCCTGAATCACACCTGGATCACCAAATGTATCCTCATCAGTGTCGGCAAAGAATGTCAGTGCACTACCCAGGTCAAGACCTGAATCAGCATCATCGATTAGAGTATCACAGTCGTTGTCGATTGTGTCACAAATCTCAGTTGCCCCTGGTCTAATAGCAGCATCACTATCATTACAATCACCTGCAGAGGAAACGCGCCCCACTGGTTGAGAGCAGAACAGTACACTGCCAAGACCTGTGTTACCAACCCCATCACCATCAGCATCAATATACCAAGGTGTCATACTTGCTTCATCTGTGTTGTCATCAGCATCATCTGCCAAAGTGTCACAGTCATTGTCAATACCACCGTCACAGATTTCTGTGGCGCCAGGGTTAATAGCCCCATTGGTATCATCGCAGTCTGTGTCATCAGCAGAAAAACCTACTGGTGCAGCACAGGCAATAGTAGTACTTCCAGCATTTCCAAACGTATCACCGTCTGTGTCCGCATAAAAAGTATTACCACTTAAAACAAGGTCAACACTTCCATCAGCATCATCTGCCAAAGTATCACAGTCATTGTCAATACCACCGTCACAGATTTCTGTGGCGTCAGGGTTAATAGCCCCATTGGTATCATCGCAGTCTGTATTGTCGGCAGAATAACCAACTGGTACTAAGCATGCAAGCGTAGTATCCCCTGCGTTACCAAACGTATCACCGTCTGAATCAGCAAAGAATGTAGTTTGCACACCCTCATCAACCTGACCATCACAGTTGTCATCTTCAGTGTTACACACCTCAATTCCATCTGGATTTGTGTCATTATCATTGTCATCACAGTCTAGACTGTTTGCAACATAATCGACCGGTTGAACACACAATGTAGTCGAGCTAAGTGGGTCACCATAGGTGTCACTGTCGCCGTCCTCATACCATGTGGTAGCAGTTGCTACATCAAGTGATAGATCCGCATCATCTGCAAACGTATCACAGTCGTTGTCAATACCACCGTCACAGATTTCTGTGGCGTCAGGGTTAATAGCCCCATCGGTATCATCGCAGTCTGTGTTGTTTACAGAATAACCAACAGGCACTGAGCATGCAAGAGTTGTCACAACGTTTCCACCAAAGGTGTCAGAATCGACATCTTGATAAAACAAAGTTTGAACTCCCTCATCGATGAAACCATCACAGTTGTCGTCTTCGGTGTTACACACCTCAACTCCACCTGGATTGATATCATTATCGTTGTCGTCACAGTCTGTGTTGTTTGCAACATAACCAACAGGTTGAGTACAGGCAGAAGATGAACTTAGTGGATCACCAAATGCATCTGCGTCTGAATCCTCAAACCATGTAGAAGTAGTTGCAACATCAAGTGAACCGTCAGCATCATCTGCTTGACCATCACAGTCATTGTCAATACCACCGTCACAGATTTCTGTGGCGTCGGGGTTAATAGCCCCATTGGTATCATCGCAGTCTATGTTGTCAACCACATAACCGACAGGTACAAGACATGCCACAGTAGTATTTCCAGCATCTCCAAACGTATCACCGTCTGTATCTGCAAAAAATGTTATACCACTTGCAACAAGATCGACACTTACATCAGCATCGTCTGCTTGACCATCACAGTCATTGTCAATACCACCGTCACAGATTTCTGTGGCGCCAGGGTTAATAGCCCCATTGGTATCATCGCAGTCTGTGTCATCAGCCACATGACCTACAGGTACAAGACATGCAAGAGTTGTACTTCCAGCATCTCCAAACGTATCACCGTCTGAATCAGCAAAGAAGGTAATCTGCACACCTTCGTCTGTTACTCCATCACAGTTGTCATCTTGATCATTACAGATTTCTGCAACACCTGGATTAACAGCACCGTCTGTGTCATCACAATCGTTATCGTTTGCAACAAAACCAACAGATGGAGCACAGCCAAGCTCAGTTACACCTGCATCACCAAAACCATCGGAATCGGTATCAGCAAAAAATGTAAGCTTAACATCTTCATCAATCTGACCATCACAGTTGTCATCTTCTTCATTACAAATCTCAATCCCAAGAGGATTAACATCCGAATCAGAATCATCACAATCTGTTTGATCAGCAACATACCCTATGGGCTGTGAACAAGCAGCGGTAGACACAAGAGTGTTACCGTGCAAATCCCCATCCAAATCCTGATACCAAAGAGGTGCATCAGAGGCATCATCTTCATCGATGACACCATCACAATCGTTGTCGAATGTGTCGCACATTTCTGTAGCATCTGGATTTGAAGTGGCTGCTGAATCATCACAATCTGTGTTGTCAGCAACATAACCTGCGGGCTGTGAACATGACAATGTACTACTTGCTGTATCACCGAAATTATCACCATCTAGATCTGCATACCATGTAGCAACATCTAGTGCGTCATTTTCATCAGTGAAACCATCACAATCGTTGTCAATCGTGTCACACATTTCTGTGTTTCCAGGATAAGACAAAGGCTGTGAATCATCGCAATCAGTATTGTCAGCAACATATGCTAGCGGTACAAGACACGCAACTTGAGTGACCAGTGGATCACCAAAGCCATCCGAATCAGAATCTGCATACCATGTGGTAGCAGATGTAAGATCGAGACCAGCATCACCGTCATCTGCAACAGCATTACAGTCATTATCGACTTCGCCATCACAAACTTCAGTAGCATCAGGATTGATTGCAGCACTTGCATCATCACAATCTGTGTTATCAACCACATAACCAACCGGCACTGAACATGCAAGACTTGTGTTCATAGCGTCTCCAAACGTATCACCGTCTAGATCTGCATAAAACTCTGTCTCAACACCTTCATCCACCTGATCATCACAGTTATTATCGATTGTGTCACAGATTTCTGTAGCATCAGGATTGATACCATCGTTTCCATCATTACAGTCATCACTGTTTCCAGAATAACCATCGACCTGAGTACACGATGTGGTTGTACTGTCTTCAGTACCATACCCATCGCCATCAAGATCTTGATACCAAACAAGTGCATCAACCGCAGTGGTTTCGTCAACGATACCATTGCAGTTATCATCCAGTTCGTTACAAATTTCTGTACCATTAGGATGTACCAGAATGTTTTGATCATCACAGTCATCACTGTTATCAACCAAACCATTACTACCATCACATGTGGTTGTAACAGGACTTGCCAAATCACCGTATCCGTCACCGTCTCGATCGAGCCACCAAACATTATCGGTGTTCTCATCAATGATCGTATTACAATCATTGTCGATCCCATCACAAATCTCAGGCGCATCAGGATAAACGAGTTGATTAGTGTCATCACAGTCATTAAAACTGTCTACATAACCATCAGGTTGATCGCAACTTTTTTGTGCGACCAATTCGTCAGTTGATCCCCAACCATCAGAATCAGCATCTCTATACCAATCCCTAGGTCCTCCTACGGTAGGGTCTTCATCATCGCAGTCAACTGATGCATACACACCATCACCGTCTTTATCTTGAAGATTGGGTTCAGATGTATCGTCATCGTCAACAACCTGAATTGTTGGATCCGTATACTCTGCTGGTGTTTGCGGAAAAATCTTGTCGCAGCCTGTGGCCACAAAAAGACATAGCACTAAAATAGTGCGTAGGCTATTGTTAATCATGATCTTCCTCCAGAAGAACTTGCTTCCTTGTCGCTCCAGGCCGATGAAACGACAGAAAAACCTCAATTGGAATGTTCGTGGCCTGGTTTTAAGGCTAGTTTATATAAACTAGAGTTTAATATATTTCCCTAAAATCAGGTCAAAAACACCAAGAAAACGGCATTTTTAGACCCAAATTTTTACCATTTTTAGCTATTGTTGTCAAGTTTTGAATGTAAAAAAAAACCCGCTTTCAACAAAAGTTGAAAGCGGGCAGAAAGTAGGAAAAACCCACAATTTTAAGGAATTTCGCACACCCCGACGTTTGAGATCTGAAGCAATGCACTACATCCACCACCTTGGGCAGACCATGTGGTCACATCATTCTCATCGTAGGACTGATTGCCGACAGTGATGTCAATCTGTGCATTCGCACTGATCTGAGCACCTCCACCGAAACCCTGGCAAAGCCATGCAAAGGCAGGACTTCCTTCTGAAACATTGAAACGAAATCCACAGACGTCTGTAAGATCCCACTCATCAGCCGAAAGGTTGATATTCAATGAATCAGTGTTTGAGGTTGTGGTCAGATCCCAACCCACACCCAACTGTTGAGACGCGTAGTAAACCTGCACGTTCAAAGTTCTGGTGAGAGCTCCTGGATACGAGATATCAATTGATCCTGAAACACAACTAGCATCATCGCCATCAGTGTCACCATCACAATTATTATCAATTCCATCATCACAGATCTCAATTGCATCTGGACTGATCGCAGCATCAGTGTCATCACAGTCACTAGAAGTTTCAACGAAGCCAACTGGGGCAACGCAAGCATCCTGTGACTGGTTCAGATCACCAAATCCATCTGCATCAGTATCGGCGTAAAAAGACATAAGAACACCTTCATCCACCTGACCATCACAATTGTTATCCAGACCATCACACAACTCAATCTCATCAGGACTGATCAAAGCGTCAGTGTCGTCACAGTCACCGTCGTTTTCAGAGAAGCTATCACCATCATCATCAAACGCATCAGTTCCTTCGTCGACACTACCGTCACAGTTATTGTCCAGTCCGTCTTCGATCTCGACAG
>JAAZYG010000035.1 GCA_014239775.1 Candidatus Uhrbacteria bacterium
ACTTTTCAGAAATGAAGTCTATCTTGCAGTCGCTTTTACGGATTGGATTTAGTATTAAATGTGAAACGAAAACTTTGTTAAAACATGCACTTTTCTCTCAAGGCAGAGTTGCAGAAATTGCTGTTAACAAAAAGACAGTTGGTTATATCGGAGAAATAGATTCTAAGATTCTTGAAAATTTTAAGATAAGAACAAGGGTTGTTGGCTTTGAAATAAAACTAAACGGATTAATATTTGGTTAATGTATAAAAAAAAGCCCTAAGAGCATACACACAGACGGACTATAATGATGATGATCGTATTGATCCTGATGATTTGATAGTTCACCCAGGTGTGTAACAACTATGGGGCACCCCGGTAAAAGATTTGGAGGAGGGTATGGCTAATACCAATGAATCTCTTTGAGTCAGTACCGGGGGACATTTTTCTTAAATAAAAAAAACTAAATCTAGTATCTATTTGATAAAGTAGATGACAAACTATTGGCTTGTTAAGCAAGAACCAAGTGGACCAAGGGGATACAATTTTTCAACTTTACAAAAAGAAAAAACAACAGTTTGGGATGGGGTTCATAACAATTTAGCTCTCAAGCATATGAGAAATATGAAAAAAGGTGACATTGTATTGTACTATCACACAGGCGACGAACGACAAGCAGTTGGCATCATGACTGTGACATCTAAGCCATACCCTAATCCTGAAGAAGATAATGAACGATTTGTAATTGTTGATGTGAAATACAAAAGGCGACTAGACAAACCTGTGTCTTTGGAACAGATGAAAAAAGAAAAATCATTCAAAAACTGGGAACTTTTAAGAATTTCCAGACTGTCAGTAATGCCTGTTCCTAAAACAATTTGGGATAAAATAATTAGCCTATCAAAGTCTAAATTCTGAAAAATATAGATCCATTGATATACATCAAGGTGGTAATAATAACATGGCAACAGCTTATGTCTTAATTAACTGCGAGCTGGGTTCTGAGGAAGAAATAATCAAACAACTCAAGGAGCTTGATGGCGTTACAGAAGTTCATGGAACATTTGGTGCTTATGACATATTGTCAAAGATAGAATCCTCTTCAGTTGAATCGTTGCGTGAAACTATCACATGGAAAATTCGTAAAATCGACAAGATTAGATCCACTCTTACATTGATGGGTATCGAAGGACAGACATAACCATCTACTCTTTCCAGCATGTTATTACATTTTATTTTTGTAATTAAGGATAAGGAACTAGGATCACGAAGTGCAGAATTTGAGTATGTCAAAAAGATGGCTCATTTTTTTAAAATTTGGGTAAAAACGAAGTTTTCTCTCGACTTTGACATTCAATGTGATGAAATGATCACCAAGCCAAGAATTCTACTTCAAAGGTTGGACACTCATAACTTACTAAAAGATCATAGAGAACGTGGTGAGGACATTTATCATTTCTATTTAACTCATTTTAGACCATTATTGACTGACTGTACTTGTGAAGGATATCACGCTGAAAACTTTGGTATGATAAGATGGGAAAGCCCAAAAAACCAAGACGATACATTATTTTTAGCTGAAAAAAATTGTGCTGCGGTATCACATGAAATTGCGCATGAGATATTACGACAAATTGGACATAAAAGATACATAGAAGACGTTCATGATGTATGGCAGCAACATCTGTTTGGTGCTATTCCTTTTGAACAATATGGGGAAGATTTTAAGCCAACTTCCAACAAACCATCATTTCTAGCTTTGGACACAACACTGTTTGGATTATAGCGTTAGCACTATTTACTAAACACAAAATTTCATTGCATGACAGAATTTTGTAAACCTGTTGATAAAATATTAAAGAGTGAAAACCAAATGTAACAAAAATGAATTAATGAAATGGATTTAATTTAACATTTTGTAATTGAATAAATTCTATTTTCAAAATTAGCAGCCCTGAAGTTTAATGCGTATTCAG
>JAAZYG010000023.1 GCA_014239775.1 Candidatus Uhrbacteria bacterium
TTTGGCAGGGGCGGGAGGAATCGAACCTCCGCTAGAGGTTTTGGAGACCCCTGTGATACCATTTCACCACGCCCCTATAAATTGTCGCGCCTTATTATTACACGATTTTATTTTTTTTAAAAGGTCTTTTTCATTTTTTTCTGATATAATTTAATTAATTATATATAAATAAATATAATTTATAATTAGAAATACGTCTATGATTATTACAACTGGAGAAATAATACCAAACAAAAAGATAATTCAGATAGTAGGCATTTCAAGAGGAAGCACGGTGCGCGCACGTCATATTGGAAATGATATATTTGCATGGTTTAAAAATATTATTGGAGGTGAAATACATGAATATACAAAATTACAAGCAGAAGCACGTGAACAGGCAATGCAGCGCATGGAAGAAGATGCAGAGAGAATGGGTGCTGATGCTGTAATAAATTTTCGTATTCATACTTCAACGATCGCCCAAGCAGCATCAGAGATATTAGTATATGGCACAGCGGTAAAGCTTGGATAATTTATAAATAAACCATCAAAACTATGAGCGAAGAATTATTTTGGAAAATATTTCTGTTTATTTTTTTAACCACTCTTATTTATTTGATTTTTATAAGAATTGCTGAAAAGAAAAAGGAAACTTTTGAAGATAGAGATAATTAGAATATTTAAAGGTTTATTTTTTTATATAAATATGAGAGTATTATAGAAATTATACAAAAGTATAGTTTAACGCATAAGAACCTTTATTAAAATTAAATAAAATATATGGGTTCTGAACGCGGGCCAAGGATTGGAGCAGAAGCATTTGCTGAAGCTTCCAATTCTCAAACAACACAAGATACTAAAAAGGAGGGAGAGGTTATAACAGAAAATTTAGATAGAAAAGAAACTTTTTTGTTTTCAAGCACAACTGCTGAACGCAGAGCTGAATTAACAAGAAGTGTAGAAGGGATTATTGCAGATCCAGATAAATATATTGATTCTGGTGGTGCTGCAGACGTTTATAGATTTTCTTCAGATCAAATCTGTATTAAGGTCTTTAAAGGTCATAAGTCCAGACAAGAAAAAAAGACAGGCATTGACTATGTTGGCACAGAAGCACGTATAACTTTGCGTCTTACTGGTGTTGAGGTAGATGGTGTTAGATCGCCAATGTGTTATGGCTATTGGAAGAGTGATACTGATGGAAGGTCTGCAATTATAATGGAAGAGCTAGATGCAATTAATTTACAGCATGTATTTAATGGCAATGCACAGCTTCCAAGTGGATTTGATTTAGACACATTTGTCGATTCACTTTATTCCTATATCGATTATTTACACACAGAACATAATATTATTAATGGTGATTTGTTTGCCAGAAACGTAATGGTTGATAAGCAAACGGGTTTACCTAGAGTGATTGATTTTGGCGAATCAAAGTCTGTAAATCATACTTTGGAAGAAGACCGTAGGAGGTTAGAAAATGCTGATACAGATAATATTGATGCAATTTATGATAAGTTGGAGGCATTGACAAAAAGCATTAATTAAAGTATTATTTTATGTTCAAAAAAGAGCAGGAGGCACGAATGCGTGAATTGTTTCTTACAAAAGAAATCATGGATATTGCACATGCACGTGCAGTTGAAATGCTTTCTTCTGGCATTGAGCAACGCAAAGCTGCAGAGATCACGTTCGGTGGTTTGCCTAATGGTCCTAAATTTATTGTTTCTATTGAGTCTAACGACTTGATGATACTCAATACTTTTAAGGTGGATGACGTAGAGTTTCACCTAGGATGCAGGAGGTAGGTACTTTGCATAAACCCCTTACAGAACCCTTTATTACGGAAGGGTTTTTTTATTTATAAACTGTAATTAGGTTTATTTTTTTAGTATCAATTTTTTTGTGTAATCTATATTGTCATTTTTTTTATACTCGAGTAAAGTGCTTGTGATATGCAGTTTTTAAGGCCAGAAAATGAACATAAAGAGCTTACTTATTCAGATGTTTTTTTAATGCCACGTTATTCTGATATTGTTTCCAGAATGGATGTTGACCTAACTCCATTTAATAGCATTGGCATGAAACTACCAGTTGTTGTTTCTAACATGACAGCAGTTGCAGGGCGAAGAATGGCAGAGACTGTTACAAGACGAGGTGGTTTGGTGGTGTTAACTCAGGACATGTCTTTTGATCGAATTGAAGAAATTGTTAAATACACAAAGAAGTGTAATCACGTTTTTGAGACACCTGTTGTATTACAGGAGGATGAGTCTGTGCAAACAGCATTAAATTTAATATATAAACGATCGCACGGAGCGGTTATTATAGTTGATGACAAGGATAAGCCAGTTGGTATCTTTACTGAGAGAGATGCACTTCAAAAAGATAGATATAATAGGTTGGGTGATGTAATGACTCGATCGGTAATCACAGTAACGGATACAATGGATGTAAAAGATGTGTTTACAGTATTGAAAGATAGAAGATTATCGATCGTTCCGGTTGTGGACAGTGAAGGTACATTAAAAGGAGTTATGACAAAAAAAGGTTGTGTCAGATCTGTTATTCATACACCAGCATTGAATAGTAATAATGAGTTTTTAACTGCAGTGGCTGTGCGTATACGTAAAGGTTTGGAAGAAAATATTCAGAGCATGATTGATTTGGGTGTGGATGTTATTGTTTTAGATACAGCTCATGGACATCAGAAATTAATGATTGATGCTGTTAAAAAAGCCAGAGCAATTCTTGGTCCTAATCGTGCTTTGGTTGCAGGTAATATTGTCACAGTAGAAGCAGCTGAGGATTTAATTAACGCAGGTGCTAATATTTTAAAAGTTGGTGTAGGGCCTGGAGGTGCTTGTAAAACTCGCATGACAACAGGTGTGGGTAGGCCTCAGTTTTCAGCAGTGCACCGTGTGTCAAAATTTGCACGTGATAGAGGTGTTAGTGTTTGGGCTGATGGTGGAATTAAATATCCACGCGATGTTGCTCTAGCTCTTGCTGCAGGTGCCAGTTCTGTAATGATAGGTAGTTGGTTTGCAGGCACATATGAAAGTCCAGCGGATATAAAGTTTGATGAGGCAGGTAGAATGTTTAAGGAACAGTTCGGTATGGCATCTCAAATAGCGGTTATAAATCGAAATATAAATACAGATGAGTTTGAACAAACAAGAAAAGAGTTTTTTGAGGAAGGAATTAATCAATCAAAAATGTACCTACAATCTGGTAGGGAAAGTGTTGAAAGTATCATCGATCAAATTTCTGCTGGTGTACGGAGCGCGTGTACGTATACTGGCACAACAAATTTAAATGATTTTTATAAAAATTCATTGGTCGGTGTACAGACCTCTTCTGGATTTAAGGAAGGAAAACCAGTACAGAAAAGTTGGTAAGCTACTTAATTTGAAGTAGCTTTTTCGTTTCTATTTTATATGATTCAACTGCCGGTTGGTCAAAAGCGTTTACATTTAATAGTTGTGCTAAGTACATCATTTCAATCATTCTAAATTGCATATAGTAGCCAAGTTTTTCTTCTGTTATTTCATCAAGTTCTATAGTTGAGTATGGAAGTTTGTTTTTACTGTAACTAGCCTGAACTCCACCTATAACTGCACTCATTATATCTGCTGTTGTTTTACCTGCTATGTGATCTATGAGTTCTGGCATGTATAGGTTTTTTGGAATTTTAGTTTCTTGATCATATTGTGTGGTTACAATATTTGTGTATTTATCTGTTGGTCCGCCGTAGTACAGTTGTGCCATTGAGTGTAGGTCAGTGGATCCAATGGATATAATAGGTGTAATACCTGTATGTACTTTTTTGTTTTTTAGATCTTTTTCCTTACCAATACTTTCTCCCATTAATTGTCTGTACCACATGCCAAGTGATTCAAGTTCTGGTGCAAATAAAAAGGTATTATGTATGGTTTTACCTTTTTTATTATGTAGGTAGGTAAGAGTGGCGGATATTAGAGAGTAGTTGTTTTTTATATTATTTGAAATACCGTCTTTTACAGCTTTTTTTGCACCTGTAAGTATTTTTTTTGTATCTATACCAACAAGTGTAAGTGGCAGTAATCCGACTGCAGAAAATACTGAGTATCTTCCTCCTACAATTTCTGGAATTTCAATTGTTTGTATGTTTTGGGCTTTTGCTGCTTTCCAGAATTTTGAGTCTTTATTTGATATAACTATCATTCTGTCTGAAACGTCTTTAAATTTTTTTTCAATTAATTTTCTTAAAACTTCTGTATTAACAATTGTTTCAGTTGTCCCTCCAGATTTACTTACAGAAATAAGAAGGAATTCCTTTTTAGATTTAAGCTTTCTTATAGCTCCATGTATGCTTGATATTTTTTTTTGAGAAATAGTGTCTAAAAAAAGAATTTTAATTTTTTTATTGTCTATAAAATCAAAAGGTCCTCGTAATGCATCATAAATTGCTTTTGTACCAAGGTTTGATCCTCCAATACCTATTACTACAACACATTTAAGATGTTTAGATAAATGAGTTTTAGTGATTAGATTTATTTTTTTATTTATTGTTTTGTCAGTTGGTAGATTGATTGAGGATTCGTTTTGTTCGTATTTATTATTTGTGTGTATTTTTTTTAGATATATTCTGTATGTATTTAATGTTGTTGATGTTTTGATTATTGCCGCATCATTTAATCTGGCTGTATTTTTATAAATAAAGTTCATAATTTTTATATAAAATCTTTCTATTTGATGCTATAATAACATATAATAATTAGTAATTCCTTTTTATGAAACTTAATATTAAGGCTTTTGGTCTTGCAGGGGGTGTTTTTTGTGCAGTTGGTATATTTATATGTGCTTTTTTAGCGCCATTATGGGGAATGCCAGAGATAGTTGTTTGGATAGCTAAAGGGTATAAAGGCTACAGCTCAGATTTGGTTGGTGCTTTGATAGGTGCGATTTGGGGTTTTGTTGATGCTGGTATTGGATGTGTGATTTTTGCATGGTTGTATAACAAATTTTCACAGAAATAATTTAATAAAAATAATTAATTATCAAAAGTTATGAAAAAAAATGAAAAATGTAAAATGCACTGTATAACAAATCACATATTGTGGTTGGCTGGTTTAAATTGGGGTTTGGTCGGTTTGTTTGATTGGAACTTAATCGAGGTTGTGTTTGGAGCGTGGCCAGTGGTTGTAAAGATGATATATATAATAATGGGACTTTCAGCTATTATGTTTTGTGCTGAAAAGAAGTGTAAGCCTTGTAAGGTATAATATTGTACTGTTTTACGTAAAAATAGCATCATTATTATGGTGCTATTTTTAATTGTGTTAATATCTATGTCATATGATAAAGGAATCAAAGAAAGCTCCTGATTTTTCTCTTGTAGATCAAGATGGTGAAATGCACACATTGAGTGATTATAAAGGTCAATGGGTGTTGGTTTATTTTTATCCACGAGATAATACTCCAGGCTGTACCGTAGAAGCATGTAAAATACGTGATAATTGGCCAGATTTTGAGGAGCTGAGTTTAAAAGTTTTTGGAATCAGTGGAGATACTGTTAAAAGTCATTTTGGTTTTGTTAAAAAACACAATTTGCCGTTTACGTTATTATCAGATCCAGAAAAGTTGGTTATTGATAATTATGGTGCATTGCGTGAAAAGTCTATGTTTGGAAAAACGTACATGGGAATTCACAGAATGTCTGTTTTAGTTAACCCAAAAGGTAAAATTGCAAAGATTTATGAAACAGTTAAACCTGACCAGCATGCATCAGAGGTGTTGAATGATTTGAGAAGTTTGGTATAATAACGCCGGTAATATGAAAGTAATCCTCATTCAAGCAGTTGAAACTTTAGGAAAAGAGGGGGAAATTGTAGAGGTGTCTGATGGTCATGCTCGCAATTTTTTATTCCCTCAAAACCTTGCTGTTGCAGCAACCGAAGAAGCTTTAAGAAAAAGAAAGAAAAAGCAGCAAGTTGTAAAAAAGCAAAGTAAAAAGGTTTTAGCAGCATTTGCAGATTTGGCATCTAGGCTTGATGGTTATGAAATAGTACTGAAGGAAAAGATTAACGATAATGGTACATTGTACGGAGCTGTTACTGCTAATACAATTGTAAAGGCGTTAAAAAAAGAAAAGTTTAAGATAAAAGAAGAAATGGTCAATCTCGATTCACCAATCAAGGAACCTGGTGAGACTATGGTAAATATCAGTCTCCCACACGGCTTCGAAGCTGAGGTCAGAGTTGTGATCGAAGGAAAATAAACGGAGCGTCAGCTCTGTTTTTGAATTATATGAAACATTATTACATTTTTGTTATTGGAGGAGTTATGTCTGGTGTCGGTAAAGGTACCGTCATGGCATCATTGGGACGTGTTTTGATGGGTAAGGGGTATAAAGTTACTGCCATTAAAATCGATCCATATATTAACGTTGATGCAGGCACAATGAATCCAGTTGAACATGGTGAAGTTTTTGTTACAGTCGATGGAGATGAAACAGATCAAGATCTTGGTAATTATGAACGTTTTTTAGATACAGATATTTTTTCTTTAAATTACATGACAACAGGTCGTGTTTATCAATCTGTAATACAAAGAGAGAGAAATTTGGGATATGGGGGTAAGACAGTGCAGGTTGTACCTCACGTTCCAAATGAAGTTATTGATAGAATTGAAAAAGCATCCGAAAAAGCACAGTCAGATTTTACTTTAATTGAAATCGGCGGCACCATCGGTGAATATGAGAATATTTTATTTTTAGAAGCAGCACGTTTGATGGGTATGAAATACCCTGATCAAGTTTTAAATGTTTTGGTTAGTTACATGCCAATACCTCCGTCAATTGGTGAAATGAAGACAAAACCAACACAGCAAGCGGTACGTACCGCAATGGCCGCAGGATTAATGCCTGATTTTGTTGTTGCAAGGTCTTCAATACAGATTGATCAACCAAGAATGGAGAAATTGGCAATGTTTAGTAATGTGAAAAAAGAGCACGTAATAGGTTCCCCAGACATCGATTCTGTATATAAGGTTCCTTTAATTTTTGAAGAGCAGCAATTTGGTGAGAAAATTCTTAGTTTATTTGGATTAAAAAGAAAACTGGATAATGGTTTAGCTGATTGGAAAGAAATGATTAGAAAGATTGAAAATACAGAGGGTGTTGTTAAGATAGGGGTAGTTGGAAAGTATTTTAGTGTTGGTGATTTTACTTTGTCAGATGCTTATATTTCAGTAATTGAAGCACTGAAGCATGCTTCTTGGGCAAATGGAAAGGATGTAGAGTTTACATGGCTCAATTCAGAAGAGTATGAAAATGATTTATCCAAATTGAAAGAATTGGATCATCTTGATGGTGTTGTGATTCCTGGTGGATTTGGTTCTCGTGGTATCGAAGGAAAGATACAGGCAATAAAATATTGTAGAGAGAACAATATTCCTTATTTAGGTTTGTGTTACGGAATGCAGTGTGCGGTAATTGAATATGCGCGTAACGTACTTGGTTGGAAAGATGCTAATACAACAGAGATAGACACAAATACAAGTTACCCAGTTGTTGATCTTTTAAAAGGCCAGGAGGAAAATTTAAAAGATGGTAGTTATGGAGGTACGTTGCGTTTAGGTGCATATGACTGTGAGTTGGTAGATAATACAATATCTTTAGATGCATATGGTACAAAATTGATTAAGGAGAGACATAGGCATAGGTATGAATTTAATAATAAATATCGTAAGGAATTAGAAGATGCTGGGCTTATTGTGGCAGGTATTAATCCAGATAATAATTTAGTTGAAATAGTTGAATTAAAAGACCATCCTTTTTTTGTTGGTGTGCAATTTCACCCTGAGTTTCAATCACGACCATTAAATCCACACCCATTATTTCTTGCATTTATTAAGGCAACAAATAAATAGAAAAAATTAATAAACTACTAAAAATACGGTTGACAAAACCGTGTTTTTATGATATATTATCCTTTAAAATTAGTTCTTTAAACACATTAGACTAGTCGGTCAGGAGGATATTGATGATTATTTTGAAACTTTTGATTCTTGGCTTTGCTTTTGTTGGTTTAGTTGCTTCTGGTAACTGGGTTTTCAAGTCAAAGTGGAGTGTTATTGCAAAAACATTGGCTGGAGTTGTGTTGATTGGACTAGGTACAGAAATGCTTAAAACGCATGCACCACTAATTGGATTGTTTAATCCAATCGCGGCATTTTTGGCAACTGGCGGAATTGTAATTATTGCAAGTTGGATTGTTCGTCATAAGAAGTTTAAGACAGACTGGCGTCCAAAGGTTGTTGCAGTTATATCTGCACTTGCATTAATGGCTTTTATTTGGACTCCTGTTTTTATGAATCCAACTGGTTCTTTGCCAAGTATTCCAAATATAAACAACGGTGTACCAGGATCTAGTAGACCTATTAAGAATTCTTATAGATCTAATGATAAAACACCTTGTGATCAGTTGCCATATGATCTTCGTCAATCTCTAGAGTCTTGTAAGTCTAAGATTTCACAATAACGAACTTGTATAGCTTCAAACTGACACATACTAGCCGACCTTATATCCTATCTGGATAAAAGGTCGGCTTTTACTTTAATATTGACAAAAAAGTTATAAATGGTTAATATCGGCACGTAAATTTAGTTCAATTATTAATAAATATGGCACATAAGAAAGCGGGTGGTTCTACGAACCTGGGCCGTGATTCGCAAAGCAAACGTCTTGGAGTAAAGATTTCCGATGGACAGGCGGTAAAAGCTGGACAAATCATAGTCCGACAACGTGGTACAAAGATTCATCCTGGTGATAATGTACGTAAAGGTAAAGATGATACTTTATACGCTGCACTACAAGGTGTTGTAAAATTTTCTAAGAAAAAAATGGAGAATTTTCATGGTGCTTTGAAAAAGCGAACTTTTGTACGCATTGAACCTCAAAAATAAGCACAAACATCTCGTAGAAGCGGGGTGTTTTTGTTTGAGAAAAAGGATAATTTAAGATATTATTAGATATATGAATGATATAGAAGAACAGATTGAACAGGTTTTAGAACAGGTTAGGCCAGCGCTTCGTATGGACGGTGGTGGTATTGAGCTTGTGAAATATGATGCAGAAAATGGTGCTGTACATGTTAGGTTGCAGGGTGCATGTGTTGGATGTCCTATGTCACAGGTTACATTAAAGATGGGGGTTGAGATGGCATTACAAGACGCACTACCTGAAATAAAAGAGGTTATTTCAGTGGAGTAACATGAGATTATCAACTGCACAAACAAAACGTTTTTATAAGTCCTTTTTTGAGATGATGAAAAAGGAAGTTTTGTATATTTGGTCATTTATATTGTCGTTGTTGCTTTTATTTAGCACTATTGGTTTATTAGTGTGGAAAATTGTTCCATTGGCTGCAAGTAAATCATTTTTACCATTACATTATAATGTTTATTTTGGTGTAGACAGGTTTGGTCCCTGGTATTATGTTTTCATGGTTCCTGTTATTGGTTTATTTATATTTTTTTTAAATTTATTTTTTGAAACTAAGTATTTTAAAACTGAAAAAATATTAGGTAGATTTTTTGCTGTATTTAGTATTTTATTTCAGTTTGTATTACTGGTGGCAACTATATTAATAGTTTTGGTTAATATTTAATATGCAACTTGAGTCATTTGAAATTGTAAGAGTTCTTTTACTTAGCGCATTTGCTTTTGTTTTTGCTTTTTTATGGGCACCAATGTTAATAGTTTGGCTTAATAAGTTTAAAATGGGTAAGTCTATTAGAGCTGTTAGTGATGCACCTATTTTTGCAAAATTACATGCCAAAAAGCAAGGAACTCCAACGATGGGCGGTATATTAATATGGGTCACTGTATTTGTAATGGCAATTGTTTTGAACAAAATTGCACCATTATTTCCTGCTGACTCAATGCTGTCTAAGTTAAATTTTTTATCTAGATCAGAAACCTTGTTGCCACTTGGTGCTCTTGTTGCATCTGCTATTGTTGGATTCATTGATGATTATTTTAATGTAAAAGGAATTGGTCCAAAAGGTGGGGGATTGAGAATGCGTCATAGATTGGCAATATATACGTTTATTGCCATAATTGGTGCTTGGTGGTTTAGAGTGAAACTTGATTGGGATTTGTTGCATGTTCCGTTTATAGGGGATTTTAATATCGGTATTTGGTATGTGCCATTTTTTATTTTTGTAATTGTTGCAACAGCTTTTTCAGTTAATGAAGCAGATGGTCTGGATGGTTTGGCTGGTGGCACACTTCTTACATCTTTTGCTTCTTTTGCAATTATTTCATTTGCACAAGGAAGATATGATTTGGCTGTATTTTGTGGTGTTATTTTAGGTGCTTTACTTGCGTTTTTATGGTTTAACATAAACCCTGCATCATTTTTTATGGGTGACACAGGTGCAATGTCACTTGGTGTTACATTGGGGATTGTTGCAATGCTTACAAATTCAGCTTTACTTTTACCAATAATTGGTTTTGTTTTTGTTATGGAGTCTGCGTCTGTGTTGTCACAAATTGTTTCCAAAAGAGTCTTTAAAAGAAAATTATTTAAATCCGCACCGTTTCATCATCATTTGGAAGCAATTGGTTGGCCAGAACCACAAATAGTCATGAGACTATGGGTGGTGTCTATGGTATTTGCTTCTATTGGTGTGTCTTTGGCGTTGCTTGATGCCTTAATGTAAAAATGCGTAAATCATCTGGAGTCATTGATAACATGTTGTTGGGGGTCGTTGTAACGATCATTGTTTTTGGATTAATAATGCTTTTATCTGCATCTGGTCCAAGTGGGTATACTCAATTTTCAGATAGTTATTATTTTGTTAAGCATCAAATTATTTTTGGTTTAATTCCTGGCGTTGCTGCAATGTTGATGTTTTCTCATATTCCATATACGTTTTGGAAAAAACATGCATGGCATTTATTGCTTATATCAATAACATTGTTGTTATTGGTCTTTATTCCAGGTTTGTCTGCCGGCATCGGTTCAGCACACAGTTGGATTTCAATTGGTGGTTTTTTCTCATTGCAACCTTCTGAGATTGTAAAACTTACGTTTTTATTTTATTTGGCTGCATGGTTAGGACAAAGATCTCAACATGGTGTTCGTGATGTTCATTCTGGTTTATTGCCTTTTGTTCTTGTGTTGGGCTCAGTGTTGGTACTACTAATTCTTCAGCCTGACATAGGTACAATGTCTATCATTGCTGGCATGTCTTTGATGGTTTATTTTGTTGCAGGTGCACCAATTGCATATGTATTAGGTTTTATTATTGCTGGCATTTCAGCTTTTGCACTACTTATTAAGGCTGCGCCATATAGAGCAGCAAGGTTTACTACATTTTTACACCCCGAACTTGACCCACAAGGAATCGGGTACCATATAAATCAATCATTATTAGCAATTGGTTCTGGTGGAATGTTTGGTGTTGGTTATGGAAGATCGCGTCAAAAATTTCAATACTTACCAGAGGTATCAAGTGATTCTATTTTTGCCATCATAGGAGAGGAGCTTGGATTATTAATATCTGTTGCAACAATTGCTGCATTCCTGTTTTTATTATGGAGAATTATTAGGATCGCCAAGCATGCACCAGATAAGTTTGCTAAGTATGTGGTTGTTGGTGTTGGTTCCTGGATTGTATTACAGGCATTTGTAAATATTGGTTCAATGGTGGCACTATTACCAATAACAGGTGTTCCGTTGCCATTTATTAGTTATGGAGGTACAGCTTTAGCTGTATCAATGGCAGCAATCGGTGTTGTTTTAAATATATCTAGGTATACTAGAAAATAATATATGAAAATATTATTTACAGGTGGTGGCACGATGGGGCCAGTTACACCACTTTTATCAATAGTCGAATCTCTTCGTTTGCATAATGAAAAGTCTGAGTTTGTATGGATAGGTACACCAAATGGCCCTGAAGCAAATGTTATTAAAAATTATGACATACCTTTTTTTGATTTACCTGTTGCAAGGCTTCCAAGGTATGTATCTGTTGAGTGGTTAATGCTGCCTTATAACCTGTTGGTTGCTTTTATAAAAGCTGCAAGGATTGTGTATAAAGAAAAACCAGACCTTATAGCGTCTGCAGGAGGATATACAAGTGTACCAGTTGTGATTGTTGGTAGAATATTACGTATCCCAGTTTGGATTCATCAGCAGGATGTTTTGCCTATTTTAACAAATAAAATATGTGCACCTTTTGCCAATTTAATTACAGTAGCATTTGAAAAGAGTCTTGGTGATTTTCCAAAAAACAAGACAGAACTCGTTGGGAACCCAGTAAGAGGATCTTTGTTTTCTGGTAAAGAAGAAAATGCAGTTAAGTTGTTTGGGTTAAATGCAGATAAATTAACTGTTCTTGTTTTGGGTGGAGGATCTGGTTCTAAATGGATTAATGATGCAATGCTTGAAATAGGTGAAGATATAACTTCTGTTGCGAATGTAATACATATTACTGGTGTAGGTAAAAGAAATAGTGCATTGAATGATTTTGCTGACTACACTGCTGTGGAATTTTTATCAAATGAAATGAAAGATGTTCTTGCGGTTGCAGATTTGGTGGTTGGTAGAGGTGGAATGGGCATGATTACTGAATTATCAGCATTATCTAAGCCTTCAATTTTAATTCCTTTACCCAATTCTCCTCAGAAGTACAATGTAGATATTTTAGGAGATGCAGTTGTTGTATTTGATCAGAGTAGGTCAGTTAATGATTTAAAATATACAATTCTAGAATTGCTAGAGGATAACGAAGAAAGGTTTAGGCTTTCATCAAAAATTAAAAAGATTTTGAAAACAAATATATCTGAGGAATTAATAATACTTTTAAAACGATTAGTTAAATAAAATACACATCATGATTGATGTGTATTTTTTATGTTTGTTTAATAACCTAGTTTATTCTTCACTAGATGATTCTTCTGAAGATTCGTTGCTTGAACAGTTTGTGCATGTTCCAGCTTCGTTTACTTCCACCTCAGTTGCGCTACATGATGAGCATGATCCTGCATTTTCCATAGTGTGTATACATTATTAATTAACAGATATTATTATACAGCCTGTTACATTACGTGCAACAAAGTTAGTCACAGTGGTATGTGTATAAAAACACAGCAGATAAGTGCTGTGTTTTTATGGTGCGCCGGGTGGGATTCGAACCCACGACCTTAGGCTTAAAAGGCCTCTGCTCTACCCCTGAGCTACCAGCGCATAATGTAACTATTTATAGTTTTTATTCAAGCGGAGAAAATATATCAAACTTTCGTTGCTTTGACAACCTGGTATAGCAATAACAGATCTATAAAAAATGACACTATGGTACAATAATAAAATATTATGTCTAAAAATAACGATCTTTGGTACACATTAAATCCAGATGATGTACTTAATAAATTTAGTTCGGGTGATAGTGGTCTTAAGGATTCTCAAGTAGACTCTCTACAAAAAAAATATGGATTGAACGAGCTTCCAAAAGAGAAACCACTTGAGTGGTGGTCTGTTTTATATGGTCAGTTTACAAGTCCATTGATTTCAATATTAGCAGTTGCGGCTGGTATAAGTTTTGCTCTTGGTGAAATGGTTGATGCAGGTGTTATTGCTGCTGCTGTCTTACTTAATACAATTATTGGATTTGTTCAGGAGTTTAAGGCAAGTCGTGCGCTTGAACAGTTGCAGTCTTTAGTACAACCAAATGCATTAGTGTTGCGTGCAGGAAAGAAGATTAAGGTAAAAGCACAAGAGCTTGTTCCAGGAGATATTCTTATATTAAATACAGGCGATCAGGTAACAGCAGATGCTAGATTAATACAGTTACAGGAATTAAAAATAAATGAAGCTGCTTTAACTGGTGAGTCAATGGCAGTAGATAAAACAATAAAACCACTAGATAAAGGTGTTGTTTTGGCTGACAGAACAAATATGGTCTATGCGGGCACAAGTGTTGTTGGTGGACGTGCACAGGCCGTTGTTGTTGCTACAGGTATAAATACTCAGATTGGTGAGATTGCAAAATTGGTGTCCACAACAGAAGAAGTAAAGACACCACTACAAGAGCAGTTGGCAAGACTTTCAAAATGGATAGCTATATTTGTTGGTGTAATAACTGTAGGTTTATTTGTTCTTGGTGTATTTATGGGTCATGGTTTGGTTGAAATGTTTGAGATGAGTGTTGCGTTAGCTGTTGCTGCTATTCCAGAAGGTTTGATAGTTTCCATGACCATAATTTTAGCTATTGGAATGCAACGGATTTTAAAGCGTAGGTCCCTGGTTAGACGTTTGGTTGCTGCTGAGACTTTGGGAAGTGTTTCTGTAATTTGTACTGACAAAACAGGTACTATTACAGAGGGTGAGATGAGGGTTACTCATCTTGTTACTTACGATCAGATTTATAATGTTTCAGAAATTGAGGTTCTAAGTAAATACAGCACAGCTGAAAAAATGGTTTTAATTTCAGCATTGTGTAACGATGCGCAGATTACATCAGAAAAAGGAAAGACTGAATATTCTGGCAATCCAACAGAAAGAGCGTTGTTGCAGTTGGTTCAAGATTTACATGGTTTGCCAGAAAATGTACAAAAACAAAATAAAAGAACTGCAGAAATTCCTTTTGATTCAAAGTACAAGTACATGGCAACTGTGAATGAGATAGGAAAAGGCCATGAAATGTTAGTAAAAGGAGCATCTGATCGTATTATAGATTTTTGCTCTAAAGTATTGATTTCAGGAAAAGAGAAGCGTCTTACAAAAGTTCAAAAGGAAAAGATACAGAAACAGATAGAAGAACTTTCGTCACAAGGTTTGAGGCTTTTGGCATTTGCATATAAACCGTTAAAATCTTCACCTAAAAAAATTGATGCAAGTGACATGTCAGATTTGGTATTTTTAGGACTTGTTGGGTTAAGTGATCCTTTAAGAAAAGAAGCAAAAGAACAAATTGAGCAAGCACGTCTAGCTGGAGTTCATACAGTTGTAATAACAGGGGATCATCCAAAAACTGCATCTGTTATTGCATCTGAAGCTGGTATTAAGGTTACAGAGAAAGGTGTTGTGACTGGAGTTGATCTTGATGGGTGGACAGATAAAGAATTTCAAAAACGTGTCAAAAATATCACGGTCTATGCAAGGGTGGAGCCAAAACATAAGATACGCATAGTAAATGCGTGGCAAAAAGAGGATGCTGTTGTTGCTATGACCGGTGACGGTGTAAATGACGCACCTGCATTAAAGGCTGCTAATATTGGTATTGCTGTTGGTTCTGGAACAGAAGTTGCCAAGCAAGCATCAGATCTTGTCTTACTTGATAATAACTTAGGAACAATCACATCTGCAATTGAAGAAGGTCGTGTAATTTTTGATAATATAAGAAAATCAACTGTATACTTAATGGCAGATAGTTTTACTGAGATTGTGTTGATTGGCGGCTCACTTATGATGGGACTTCCGATTCCTCTTTTGCCAGCACAAATTTTGTGGATCAACTTGGTTGCAGACAGTTTTCCAAATATTGGTTTGACTCTTGAGCCAGGTGAGAAGGATGTAATGAAAATACCTCCAAGACCAAGGTCAGAGCCTGTATTAAATAAAGATATGATCAGTATCATATTTATCATCGGTATTGTCACTGATTTAATTTTATTTGTAATGTATGTGTGGTTATTAGGTGAATATGAAAGTGTTGAGTCTGTTAGATCTATAATGTTTGCGGCCGTTGGAATTGATTCTTTGTTGTATATTTTTGCTGTAAAGAGTTTTAGAAAAACAATCTTTAGGATTAATCCATTTTCTAATTTATGGCTTATTGCCGGTGTTTTAGTTGGATTTGCTTTAATGCTACTTGCATTAATACATCCATTCTTTCAAACAATCTTTGAGGTTACGCCTCTTAAACCATCAGATTGGGGCTTGTTACTTATGATAGGTGTGTTAAAGTTAGTTGCGATAGAGATCGCAAAAGAATGGTTTATTGTTAGAGACAAGAAGAAATCTAACTAATTTAAGTAAAAGTTATGATCAAAGTAAGATATGCTCGATCTATTGCAAAATATTTGCGTAGACAAAAGTCAGTAATCAGAAGAAACACTGAAAACAAAGAAGAGCAAAACAAATTAATAGAGGAACTTATTGCCAGAGTAAATGAGTCCTTGGGAATTAAATGAAGTTACCTAGCATTTTTAAGTCAATTAAAAAAACCAAACAAACTCGTGACAAAAATCGTCGCGAGTTGATTGGTTCCTCAAATCAAGCACTTAATATGTCCAAGAGGGCTATTTTTGCTTTACACAGAGGTGATAGAAAACAATCAGATAAGTTGTTGAATGGAGCGTGTGTGTTGTTTAAACAAAGTGAAAAATTATTTATACGTTTTCCAGAGCTTGCATATGAAGGTGCATATAAAGCGGCTTTAGAGGAATATTCTGAAGCATTATTATTTAGTGGTTATTTAAAAAATGGAAAGCTTGGATCTATTGATAAACGCGCAATGTCAGCAGATATTTATATTGCTGGTTTGTGCGATACAACCGGTGAGATTGTAAGGTATGCATTAAAGTCTATTACAAGTGGAGATGTAAAATCATTAAAGCATGCATATGACACAGTTGAGAGTGTTGTTGAGTTTTTGTTGGAGCTTGATTTGACTGGTTATTTACGTACAAAATTTGATCAATCAAAGAAGAATTTAAGAAAATTAGAGGAGATGTCATATGACATATCCATCAGAAAATAATTCAGATAATCCATGGATCTATCGTCGTGATGAGATAGATCTTTTAGAAGACGAAATAGAAGATATTTATACTAGGTTTAATGGTGGCAAATCTGGCACATATGAAGAGCAGTCTGTTATTGAAGAACAGATGGAAACAGAGGACCTTTCTGATTTAGAATTAACTTTTTTACAAAGTGCGGACACATTAGAAAATAAGCACATTTCTGATAATTGTGCATATTTAGAATTAGAAGACATTTTATCTTTAAGGAAGATGCTTGAAGAACAAGTTCAAAGAGATCCTTTATATTCAGAATCATTTTTATGGGCAGATACTGTGTTTAAATTTGCTAAGCGCGAATATAATTCAGGAATTAATCGTTCAAAGGAAATGTTTAGAATCTATTTGAATGTAAAAATGGTTCCAATAAAACTATCCATAACCAGATCTGAGGATGGGGTTCTGGATTCTATTTTGCTAGATATAATTGAGAAGGAATATGGTCTTGCTTTAACATATATTGAACGGGTCATAGAGTCATTAGAGCGTTTAGTTATTGATTATGAGTATGAGACAAGAAAACTGTTGTTTGGTGCATATAAAGTACGTTCAAAGATCATTCAAGAAATAGACCGAATTCAAAAAAACAAAGGTAAAAAAGGAAAAAATGGATTGTTATGAGTATTAAAATTGTTGCAATCATACCTGCACATAATGAGGAACAGACAGTTGCAAATGTTATTAGAGTTTTGAAACAATCCAAAGAAATAAATGAGATAATAGTTGTTTCTGATGGTTCGACCGATAAAACAACAGAAGTTTCAGTTCAAGCTGGTGCTACAGTCTATTCATTAAAACATCAGGGTGGTAAAGGGGAGGCATTAATGTATGCTCTTAAAAAAACAGATGCAGATATAATTGTATTTTTTGATGCCGATTTAATTGGGCTTAATGAAGAATCGGTTAGCAAGTTAATAAAACCTGTTGTTAGTGGTGAAAAGGTGATGAATGTCGGATTAAGAGATCGTGGACGGATCGGCATCGCCATAGCAAGACACATGCCTTTGATTAGTGGAGAAAGGGCATTGAAACGAGAAATACTTGAAGCAATACCAGACAAGTATATGAACGGATTTATGATCGAGACCGCTCTTAATTATTATTGCAGAAGCCATGGGTTTTCATATGGCACTATTGTTCTTAAAGGTGTTACCATCAGACGTAAATATCAGAAGGTAAATTTGCTTACAGCTATGATACAATATGTAAAAATGTTTATTGACGTAGCAAAAGCTATGCTAATTGTTAGATCAGCAAGATTATTTGGGAAATTTTAAATATTATGTCATTAGATTTATCAAAAATAGAGAATTTTCAAGATGCAATTGTGACTGTTATGGGACTTGGTCGTTTTAAACAGGGCAGTGGTGTTGGTGCTGCCAAATGGTTGATGAGACATGGTGCACAAATTGTAATAACCGATTTAAAATCAGAGGAAGAATTAAGGGAGTCTGTTGAAGAAATTACAAAATGGTACTCAGAATATCGTAAAACGTGTGTTGATTGTCCAATTTATCCACCAGTCTTTGTGTTAGGTGAGCACCATGATGAAGATTTTATGAATGTAGATTTGGTTTTACAGAATCCTGGTGTTCCAAGAGAATCTGAGTTTGTTAAAATTGCAAAAGATCATGGTATTTCTGTTGAAAGTGACGTTTCTTTATTTTTGAAGTATTGCCCATTTCCAGTCATAAGTATTACTGGCACACGTGGAAAATCTACAACCACTGCACTTTTGGGTGAGATGTTAAAACAAGATAATCCAAAAACTGTTATTGCTGGAAACATAACGCGTTCACCTCTTGAAGATCTTGATTGGATATTAAAAGAGACACAACCAGTGCCAATTATTTTAGAAATGTCTTCTTGGCTTCTTGAAAGTGTTGAAAATATTGATGTCGGACCTGATATTGCTATTTTAACTAACGCATTTAAGGATCATTTAGATCGATATGATTCATTTGATCATTATATTCAAGCAAAAAAGATGATTTTTAAGTCTCAGTCTGAAAACCAAATAGCAATATTAAACGCCGATCAAGCGATTACTGATGATATTGTCAAAGATGTTGTAACAAAAAAGGTGTATTATTTTTCAAATAAACCTTTGAAAGATGGTATGTTCGGAGCTTATTTAGATTCTAATGTTATTAAGTTAAAGTTTAAGGATGAGGAGCATGAAATCGCATCTGTTTCAGATATTAATATTAAGGGAGATCATAATGTCGTAAATGCATTGTCTGCATCTTTGGCCGCTTATTTTTCAGGCATAAAAAATGATCAGATTAAAAAAGCATTAGGTTCTTTTTCTGGTTTGCCTGGTAGACAAGAGGTTGTTTCTGAAGTAAATGACGTTTTGTATGTAAATGACACAACATCTACTTCACCTGAAGGTGTTGGTGCTGCTTTGAGGTATTTTGGTAAAGAAGGAAATGTGGTGCTTATTGCAGGTGGCTCTTCAAAAGGTTTATCATTTGTTGAGATGGGGCAATTAATTAGAGCAGAGTGTAAGTATGTGGTTTTGTTTGAAGGATCAGCTACAAATGATATACAAAAAGCCATAGGTGATAACATTCCAAGTTTAAGAGTTGATTCTATGTCTAAAGCTGTTGAAACAGCGGCTCAGGTTTCTGAGGCAGGAGATGTTGTTTTATTGTCACCAGGTACATCGAGTTTCGGTATATTTAAAAATGAATTTGATAGAGGCGATCAGTTTGTGAGTCAGGTTAAAAAACTGAAAGGAGTCAATGATGATAAATAGTTGATTATGATTAAAAATTTGATACGTAGACTCATTCCAGGTTCATTCATGTATTACTATCATTACTGTTTGGCACGTAGCGCGTCATTTATTTATGGAAATCCATCAAAAGACCTTATTGTAATAGGTGTAACTGGTACTAATGGAAAGTCATCTACAGTGCAGTATATTGGTCAAATTCTTGAGGGTTTAGGTAATAAAGTTGGTTGGACAACAACTGTAAGTTTTAAGATTGGTGAAAAAGAGTGGGTGAATGACCATAAAATGACAATGCTTGGTAGGTTTAAAACACAAAAACTTCTAAGAGAGATGGTATCTGCAGGATGTGCTTATGCTGTTGTAGAGACATCTTCACAAGGAATATTACAAAGTAGGCATGTTGGAATTGATTATGATTTAGCTGTATTTACAAATTTAACACCATAGCATATTGAGGCACATGGTGGTTTTGAAAATTATAAAAAAGCAAAAGGCGAACTTTTTAAGCTTATTAGTGGGTTAAAAATAAAAGAAATTAATAATCATAAAATAAAAAAAGCATCTGTTGTAAATTTGATGGATGAGCACTCTGATTATTTTTTAGGGTTTAAAGCTGGAAAGTTGTATGGGTATACTGATAATAGTGACTTAAAGGATGGTGTTGAAGTGATTAATGCACAGAATGTAATACATAGTTTGAGTGGTACAACGTTTGATATTTCTAATAGTAAGTTTAATTTTACTCCTATTGGTAGGTTTAATTTTGAGAATATATTAGCGGCCATTTCAGCATGTCATGTATTAGGTTTTGGTTTTGATGAAATAAGTAATGTAATCAAAAATGTTAATTCTGTTGAGGGAAGATTTGAAATTATTGATTTAGGCCAAGATTTTACGGTTATAGTTGATTATGCGTACGAGCCTGCAGGATTAAATGCTTTATATAAAACATTAGATTTGTTTGAGTATAATAATGTTATTCATGTAGTTGGTTCAGCTGGAGGTGGACGAGATGTTGCAAGGCGTGAGGTGTTAGGTAAGATGTGTGCAAAACATGATGGTATTGTTATTGTTACAAATGAAGATCCATACGATGAAGACCCTATGATAATAATTAATGATGTTGCAAGTTCTGCAAAGTCCTTTGGAAAGACTGATGGAAAAGATTTATTTAGGATATTAGATCGAAGAGAGGCAATTGAAAAAGCCATTACATTGGCAAAAAAAGGAGATGTAGTACTGATAACAGGTAAAGGTAGTGAGCCAGTCATGGCTGTTGCAGATGGAAAGAAAATTGCATGGGATGATCGTGTTGTAGTTAAAGATATTTTGAACAAAACAATAAACCGATATGAAAGTTGAGAATTTGTTTCAATTAAAACCACATGAAGAAATAATAGAAGTAATTCGTGAGTCTATTTATTTTCATTTATTAAAATTTGTATTAATTATTTTTTGGTTATTATTACCATTTTTATTTTTGTTTCCATTATTTAGAGAGGGTACATGGGGAATTATTTTATTTTTTATTGTTTTTTTATCAGGATTAATTGCATTCATTAGAAAAAGTTATTGTTGGACTCGTACAGTTTTGGTTGTTACAGATAAGCGTGTTATTGATTTAGAGCAAAAAGGTTTTTTTGATAAAGTGGTTACAGAGGCAACTTACAAGCAAATAGATGAAGTTACATATAGAATTAAAGGCTTTATTCCAACCATATTTAGATATGGCAAGGTTAGTTTGCATTTAGGTGGTTCAGCAGCTGATATTGAATTTTCTGCTATACAACAACCATCAAGAGTTCATGATTTAATTAATGATTTAAGAGATGAGTATGAAAAGAGGTCGTAAGACAATTTTTCAGAAGGTTTTACATTGGAAATTCTTTTTTATTGTTAATATTATAATTGCAATTTTTATAGCTGGTACTTTAAGTAGAGAAATGTTACAAAAACAGGAGACTGATAAAGATATAGCGTACTTACAAGAACAGTCGAATGAATTAGTTGCAAGAAACATATCGCTCAGTGAAATTCAGACAGCAATACAGACAGAGTCGTTTATAGAGCGAGAAGCTAGGTTGAAATTAGGTATGAAAAAACCTGGTGAATCAGTTGTGGTTATAAAAAAAAATGAAACAGATGATAATATTAATGAGCTAACAGAAGGTAATGATCCATTAAATCTTATAATTGATGAAACAGATACGTTTTCTGTAGTTTCAAATACAAGTAAGTGGTGGTATTACTTTTTTAATAAAAAAGCTTTTGAGAAAATAAGAACATATGATAAACGAGAATAATGATGGAGGTGTTGGTAGTAGCAATAATGTCAACTTGGAAAAAAAAAGAAAAAGTAAAAAAATAGTATTATTAATAATTGTTCTGTTGGTATTTGGATATGTTTCCATAAAACATGTTTATGGAAACTCAATAAGCAATGCCTACTCTCAAAGAATTATTAGTGTATTTCCACTACCTGCTGTAAAAATAAATAATACTACAATTTCAATGAAGGATTATTTAAGTGAATACAAAGCAATTGAGAACTTTTTTAAAACATCTGAAGGTGGTGAGATGCCATCTGAGTCACAGTTGCAAGAAACAATATTAGATACCTTAATAAATAAGGCAATTATAAAGCAGCTTGGTTATAAAAATGGAATTGAGCTAGATAATGAAAAAGTGGAATCTTTTTATGCGGAGGTTTCGTCAGAAGGACAAGGTGTGGATGTGTTTAAGGAGGAATTGCGTCAAAATTTTGGTTGGACAGAAGATGAGTTTAAGAAAAGAATTGTTCACTCAATCGTTTTTGCGCTACAAATGAATGAGTTTTATCTTTCTGATACAGATACTCAAATAGAACAGATTAATATTATCAACAAAGCACTTGAGCGACTTGTTGGAGGTGAAGATTTTTTTGAAGTTGCAAAGGAGGTTCATGGTAATTATGATGTTGTAATTGAAAGTGATCTAGGCTTTCAAGATCTATCAGAATTATCAGATGAGGTAGTTTTATCTATACAAGATTTACAAGTAGGAGATATGACGGATGTTGTAGATTTGGGTGCTGCTTATGCAATATTTAAATTTGAAGATCAGGTGGTTGAATCTGAAGATGTAAAGGTGCACTTATTGAGAATAATAGTTCCAAAGAAAACACTTGAAGATGTTGTAACCGAATCATTAGAAGATGCAAAAATAAAGAGATATATAAATAATTAGAACATTATTGTATTAAATACGTCATATAATATACTTTAAAATATTTATATTTTATAAATATAAATAGTCCACTTGTGGTTGAGCGTTACCAAGGGTATTATGTATGTAGAAAAGTATATATTTTGATTAAATAGTTTGTTTTTCTAGTTGTTTATTTGAAATTTATAATCATGATTAGATTAAAAAACGTAGCAAAAATTTATCCGCCTAACATAGTTGGCTTGGAAGGAGTTAGTTTGCATATTCAACCAGGTGAATTTGTGTCTGTTGTAGGTCAAAGTGGTACTGGAAAATCCACGTTGGCTAAGTTGTTGTTTGCTGAAGAACGACCCTCACGTGGTTGTATAGAGATTGGTGGATGGGATATATCTAGAATAAAAGAAAAAGATATTCCAATTTTACGTAGGCAGATAGGTGTTGTGTTTCAGGATTTCAAACTTCTTCCAAAGAAGACTGTGTATGAAAATGTTGCTTTTGCACTTCAGGTGGCCGGTGAAAGACCTAGGCGGATTCGTGATGTTGTTCCTAGGGTTTTAAAAATTGTTAATTTGGATCAAAAAGCAGGTCGTTATCCTACTCAGCTTTCAGGAGGTGAACAGCAACGTGTTGCAATTGCAAGGTCTTTGGTTCATCAACCAAAAGTACTTGTTGCAGATGAGCCTACTGGTAATTTAGATGCTATTAATGCTAGAGATATAATTGATTTGCTGCAACGCATAAATGAATTTGGTACAACAGTATTGCTTGTTACACACAATAGAGAGGTTGTTAATAGAGTAAAGAAAAGAGTCATAACAATAGATGACGGTGTTATCGTGTCTGATATTGAGCAGGGACGTTATAAAATTTAGGAGGATATGTTTGTTTCATCATACAGAATAACAAAATTTGCATTACAAAATTTTTGGAGAAATTTTTGGTTGTCAATTATAACATTGAGCATGCTTGTTTTGACATTGGTCACTATTAATATTTTATTGGTATTAAATTTTGTTACTAATCAGGCAATACAAACAGTAGAAGAAAGAATAGAGGTTTCTGTATATTTTGATAAAGAGGTTGAGCAATCTACAGTTGATTCAGCTGTGGAATATTTGAGAGGCATATCACAGGTGCGTGATGTGGTTGTTGTTGATCCAGAAAAAGCATTAGAGAATTTTTCAAAAAATCACAAAGATGATGAGTCTATAATGGCATCACTCGAAGAGTTGGATAGTAATCCATTTGGTCCTACATTGATAGTTAAATCATACACAGCAGAGGACTTTGATATTATTTTAGATGCATTAGAGAATCCAGAGTTTTCTGATTTTATAAGAGAAAAGGATTTTTCTGATTATCAGGCAATAGTTTCGAGAATTAAGGATACTACTGATAATATACGTTTTTTTGGTATGGTAATGTCCGCTGTATTTTTATTAATTGCAGTATTGATAGTGTTTAATACTGTTAGAATAGGTATATTTATTCATAAAGAAGAAATTGGAATAATGAAATTAGTTGGGGCCACTAATTGGTTTGTAAAGGCTCCGTTTATTTTAGAGATGATTATATTAAGTTTTGTTGCTGTTGGAATTGTTGTTCTTGTCTCTTATCCAGTATTAGCTATTTTAGAATCTAAATTTGCATTATTTTTTGGGGGAGTACAAGTTGGTTTGATTAACTATTTTGAAATTAATGGTTTAAATATTTTTGGTACACAATTGATGGTATTGATTGCTATTACAGTAATTTCTACCTTGCTTGCCATGAGAAGATATTTGAAGGTTTAGCTTGACTTGGAGTTTTATGTGTGCTACTTTATTTTGTCTTACTTAATGGTTGTATATGTAAAAATATAGTCATAAAGTATGATAAAAGAGGTGAATTAGTCACCTTATTTCAGTACTCGTGTAGGTAAAAGGATATATAATGAACAAAAAGTTCATTAAAAATGTAAGAGCTGTTATTCAGCGCGGTGTCATAATTTATGTGGCTCATGTGCCAGCTAGGGAGTTGGTGCCTATGTGTCAGGTGGATCACTATGACAGTGGTGGTGTTCAACGAAAGATTAACGATTCTCATGTTATTCATATTGCTGAAGCAATGTCTGATAAGAATACCATATGGCTTGATCCTGTTTTCGGCTCTTTGGTTGGAAATTGGAAGTTTAAGGAAGACATGCTTGTTGGTGATTCTGATGCAATGATTAGTCTTGATGACGGTCAGCATCGATGGAAAGCACTAGGCTCTGGACTTCTGGATGATGAGGAGATCGCAGAACTCCAATTTGAGATTAAGGTGACACAGGGACTTGATAGAGATGCTAGGCTTCGAATTTTTCGTGCCCAGGCAGAGCGTCGGAGGATTGATCGCCGTCTTGATTTGGCTCAAAGGCATGAATTGGATGAGTGGCCAAGTTCTACACATAAGCATGCTTATGATGTGATTCTAGCATTAAACACTGACCCTACAAGTCCAATTAAGGGACGTGTTCAGCTTTTGGATACTCCCAGGCGCGGTTATCACAGGTGTGGTGGTCGTGATGTTATGTTGCCAAGTTCTGGGCTTCACAGTAGTCTCGTGATTGTTTTTGGACGTAAGAGTCCGTTACATTCATTGGACCAACGTATTCAGAAACGTGTGATCATGGATATGATTCGCATTTCTTCACAGGTTTGGAGTAGTGCTTGGGATAGTGATAAGCATATCCTAACAACTGCGCGTGGTATTAATGCACTACTGCGTTTGTGTATTAGCGGATCTGCTTTTAGAAGTGTTGTTGGAATTGATTTTCTTCCAGAGAAGATCGAAGAGGCATTTCGTTACGCAAGACGTTTTAGGTGGGCGGCTAGTAATTGGCAAAATAGGCCAACTAAAGTTGTTAGTGATTCGCTTAATCAGTGTATTGAGTCTGGTCTTTCGCGTGCAATGCGTAATGCATCGAGACCACACACACCGTAGTTTTTGAGATTTGAGGACTGGCCGTTTATTGATTAATTCAGTAGACGGCTTTATTGTTTCTATAAAGATAAATTTAATTTAGGATCTAAGTAAAAACACCAGATATACTGGTGTCTTAACTTGGTTCCCGGACAGGGATTCGAACCCCGACTACCTGGATCAAAACCAGGCGTCCTGCCATTAGACCATCCGGGATGGTTGTGTGAACGTATAATGATATACGATCGAGATTATAGTCTTTTTTGAGTTTTTTTTCAAGATGCAACGTTCTTCTTGAAATACACATCAAAAGAGGTTATTCTTGTTTAAGGATATTATAGCAAACAAAAACTTTTATATTTATATGAATAAAAAAATAGGTTTATTTTTGGGTAGATTTCAGCCGTTTCACAACGGACATCTTTTAGTTGTTGAAGGTATGACAAAGATGTGCGACGAGATAATTATTGGAATAGGAAGTTCAAATGCACAAAATGAACCAGATAATCCATTTACTGCTGAAGAGAGGCGGGATATGATCCAAAATACTCTACAGTCAAAAGATTTAATTCCGATGTTTGATATAAGACTAATGGATTTTCCAGATCAAGAGAGTGATATAGAGTGGGCAGATCATGTGTTAGAGAGTGTAGGAGATATTGAAAAAGTTTGGACAGGGAACGAATTGACCAAAAAGTGTTTTGAAGGAAAAGTTGACATACAAAACATAGTAGAGGTTCCAGGAATTTCATCTACAGAAATACGTGCACTTATGAAGTCTGGTGGGTATTGGGAAGAAAAGCTTCCAAATGAGGTTGTAAAGTACCTAAAGAGCATAGATGGCACAAAGAGAGTTTAGATAGATAAGGAGTCAGAAATGACTCTTTTTATCTAATTTTTAATTTTTAAATTATATTTATATGAGCAGAATTGAACTTGCAAAACAAATATCAAAAAAAGCAGGAGAAATGATAATGGAAATATATAAAAATTCAGAAAAAAATCACATACACTCAAAAGACCATACAGAAATTGTGACAGATTTGGATAAGGAGATCGATTTGATGATTAGAAGTAAAATTACAGAAGTTTTTCCTGAAGATGATTTGGTTACAGAGGAGTCAGAAAATTTAGATAATGTAGGTAATATTGTTTGGTATGTTGATCCAATTGATGGAACAGATAATTTTGTTTGGAATATTCCTTGTTTTTGTGTAAGTATTGCATTTGGAGATGAAGATGAGATTTTAGGTGGGGTTATATATGATCCAATTCAAGATGAGTTATTTGAAGCAGAAAAAGGTCATGGTGCAAAAATGAATGGACAAAATATAAAGGTTTCTAAAAGATCATTATCCAATTTACAAATGCGAGGATTTGGAAGGGGCTATGAAAAAAAATATCAGGAACAAAATTTAAAGCTACATATGCAATTAAATGCTATGTATGAGAAACAAAGAAATCTTGGCAGTGCTGCTATTATGCTTGCATATGTCTCTTGTGGACGACTTGATCTGGTTACACTAACAGGTACAAAACCATGGGATTCTGCTGCTGGTAGTATTTTGGTCAAAGAAGCTGGGGGAATTGTAACTAATTTTAAGGGTGGTTCTTGGTTGGTTAACGATGATAATATTATTGCTTCCAATAGCACAGACCATGAAGCGTGTATAAGAATTACAAAAAATATAGTGTAAGCATACTTGTGTTTAGGACAGGATGGTTATTTTTTGTATGGTTTTTTAGTGTATGAATAATATAATTCCAGTTTACAAACCTTTGGGACTTACATCGTTGCAATGTATAAAATTGTTGATGGAAAAATGTCCTGAGTTAAAAGATAAAAAAGCAACTTTTGCTGGTCGTCTCGATCCAATGGCAGAAGGTGTTCTTTTGGTTCTTCTTGATGAGGCAAGATTTGAAAAGGAAAAGTATTTAAATTTAAATAAGGTTTATGAGGCTGATTTATTGTTTGGATTTAAGTCTGATACATATGATTTATTAGGTGAAATTATTAAGGTGAAAAAAAGTAATATAGATCAAACAAGCCTGAGTAAATATTTGGGTAAGTTAGTGGGGCAGTTTGAGCAGAAATTACCACCTTATTCATCTTTTAGGATAAAAGGTAAGTCATTATTTGAATGGTCTCGTGAAGGTAAAATTGATCAGATTGATATACCAACAAAAAACAGAGAAATATATTTAAGTGAGTTATTAGGTTTTTGGACAGAAGAAAGAATGGATTTATACAATAAAGTATCTAATAGAATTAATTTGGTTGATGGTGATTTTAGACAAAAAATAATTTTAGAAAAATGGAAGCAGTTTTTATTGGATGGTTCTAATTATAAATTACAGTGTGCATCAATTCGGATTAATTGTTCATCCGGAACGTATATACGTTCAATAATTAATGACTTGGGTGATTTTTTAAATTGTGGTGCATTGTCATTGCGGATTAAGCGTATAAGTGTAGGAGAATTCAATGAGTCTGAGTGTGTATTTTTAAATTAGGATTGACAAAATGAATGTGTTGGTTTATATTTGTAACTTCGTTCATTGAAAAAGACTTATCAAACGTAAGGGATTGTGTTTATATTAATTCCAAATAACATACAAAAAGGGGTAAATTAATGAATTCAGAAAATGATTCATGTTCAGCAACTGTATTTCAGGACGTTTGTCTTGCACTAAAGATAATCATAGCCACATCGTCAATTGCCATACTTATTATAGTTGTACTTGATAAGTTGTTTGTTTGATATTTACATTTTAGAGTGTGAATACGTGATCCATATTTAATAATATGGTTTTTTTATTTGTTCGACATTTGTGTATGTGGTTGTTATACTAATTTTCCAATAAGTATACCCCCTAGAGCAATGATTCTTGGGGGCATTTGGTATTTATGAAATTTAAATTACATTCAAAATATAAACCCGCAGGTGATCAACCAAAGGCTATTAAACAATTATTAGCCAGTATTAAGGATGGTAATAAGTTTCAAACCTTATTAGGTGTTACTGGTTCTGGTAAGACGTTTACGATGGCTAATGTTATAGAAAAAACTCAAAGACCTGCATTGGTTATTGCTCATAACAAGACTCTTGCGGCACAACTTTGCAATGAATTTAGAGAGTTTTTTCCAGATAATATTGTTGAGTATTTTGTTAGTTATTACGATTATTATCAACCAGAGGCTTATATGCCAAGATCAGATACGTATATTGAAAAAGAAGCAATGATTAATGATGAAATTGACAGGCTTCGTCATGCTGCAACTCAAGCGTTATTAAGCAGAAAAGATGTAATTATAGTTTCTTCTGTTTCATGTATTTATAATCTTGGTAGTCCAAAGGAATATGAAAGAGGAGTTCTTCATATTCATAAGGGAAATATAGACATGTCTAGGTCAGAGATATTTAGGCGTTTAATAGAGATGCAATTTTCACGTACAAATGCCGATTTAAAGCGTGGTAATTTTAGAGCTCGTGGTGATGTAATTGAGATGATGCCAATGAATGAAGAGGTTGTGTATAGGATTATCATGGAGGGTGATAGGATTTCAGTCATGCAACAATTGGACCCAGTAACAAGAAAAATTCAAGGCAATATTAATGATGTCTGGTTATTTCCAGCAAAGCATTATGTGATTTCAAGGCCAAGACAAAAAGAGGCAATTCGAGGTATACGTCTAGAATTAAAAAATAGATTAAGTGAGTTTGAAAAAGAAGGAAGTGTACTTGAGGCAGATAGATTGGATAGGCGCACTCGGTATGACTTAGAAATGATAGAACAACTTGGTTATTGCAACGGTATCGAGAATTATTCAAGATATTTTGATGGAAGAGCACCTGGTGATACACCTCAGACATTGATGAATTATTTTCCAGATAATTTTTTAACAATAATTGATGAGTCACATGTAACAGTTTCTCAGGTTGGTGGTATGTATAACGGTGACCAAGCACGTAAAAAAACTTTAATTGAGCATGGTTTTCGTTTGCCGTCCGCCAAAGATAATCGTCCATTAAATTTTAAGGAGTTTGAAAGTAAAATAGGACAAGTTGTTTTTACAAGCGCAACTCCTGGTCCTTATGAGAAAGATAATTCACAAAAAGTTGTAGAGCAGATAATTAGACCAACTGGTTTGGTTGATCCAGAGATTGATGTTAGGCCAATTACACCAGTTGATGATTATGGGGGGCAGGTAGTTGATTTAATTAAGGAGATTGAAGTTCGTGCAAAAAAGAAAGAGCGTGTTTTAGTTACTACATTGACTAAAAAAATGTCAGAAGACCTGACGAGTTATTTGGTAGATAAGTCTATAAAGGTTCAATATCTTCATTCGGATGTGAAGACTTTGGATAGGATTACGATTTTATCTGATTTACGCTCTGGAGTGTACGATGTTTTGGTAGGAGTTAACTTATTAAGAGAGGGATTAGATTTACCAGAAGTAACACTGGTTGCTATTTTAGATGCTGATAAAGAGGGTTTTTTAAGATCAGAAACAGCTATTGTTCAGACAATAGGTCGTGCGGCCAGAAATACTGAAGGGAAGGTTATTTTATACGCTGATAATATTACAGGATCGTTAAAGCGTGCAATTAGTGAGACTGAACGGCGTCGTGAAATTCAGACCGCATACAATAAAAAACATAAGATTACACCAAAGACAATAAGCAAAGAAATTAAAGACATTCGAGCACTTTTTAATGAAAAAGATAAAAAATCAATAAAGAGCATATTAAAGCTTGAGTTGACTGCTGAGCCGCATGAAATTAAGCAGGTAATACAAGAAAAGGAGTACGATATGTTGGAAGCTGCAAAAAAACTTGATTTTGAGACAGCTAAAATTTTAAGGGATGAGATTAAACTGTTGCAAAAAGAACTTAAAGATACTGTGCCAAAGAAAAAATGATATGGCGATAGATAAGATTATAATCAAGGGGGCACGAGAACATAATTTAAAAAATGTTAGTTTGGAGTTGCCAAGAAACAAGTTAATTGTTTTTACTGGTGTTTCAGGTTCAGGTAAGTCTAGTTTAGCTTTTGATACTATTTTTGCTGAAGGTCAACGTAGGTACGTTGAATCATTGTCTGCATATGCTAGACAATTTTTAGGACAAATGGAGAAGCCTGATGTTGATGAGATTGAGGGTTTGTCACCTGCAATATCTATTGATCAAAAGGCACATTCAAATAACCCACGGTCAACCGTTGCTACAATTACGGAGGTTTATGATTATTTACGTGTGTTGTTTGCCAGGGTTGGATTACCTCATTGTATTAAGTGTGAACAAAAGATACAGAAACTTACAAACGAAGAGATGGTGGATGTTGTTATGGAGGGGGTGGAGAAATTTGACAATAATACTAAAAAAACTAGAAAAGGTTCTATTAAGGTTCTAGCTCCTATTGTTCGTGGAAGAAAAGGTGAATATTATCAGTTGCTTTATGATTTGTATAATTCTGGTTTTGCAAAAGTAAGAATTGATGGGGTAGAGCATCGCTTAGATCAGCCTATTAAATTAGCAAGATATAAACAGCATTCGATTGATGTTGTAATAGACACAATTTCACTTAGTGAGTTTGAAAAGAGTGAGAAAGACGCTCGTCAGAGACTTGCAGAGGCATTGGAGACAGCTGTGGATAGAGGTAATGACATTGCTGTTGTCATCTATCCAAATAAGGATGAGCAATTATTATCTGCAAAGTTTAGTTGTCCAACGTGCGGTTTTTCCTTTCCAGAGATTGAGCCGCGTTTATTTTCATTTAATTCACCATATGGTGCATGTAAGGAGTGTTCTGGTCTTGGAACGGCAGAGTTATTTTCAGAAGAATTATGTGGTGTTTGTACTGGTGCTAGGTTACGAAATGAAGCTCTGTATGTTTGGTTGCCAAAAAAAGTATCAATTGTTGATGTTGTAAGGATGTCCATAGATGAAGCTGTAACGTTTTTTTCTGAAATAGAAATGAGTGAACGTGATAAGAAGATAGCAGGTTCAATTTTTAATGAAATCCAAAATAGATTACAGTTTATGCTAGATGTGGGATTGCATTATCTTACATTAGACAGAGCTGCTGGTACTTTGTCTGGCGGAGAAGCTCAAAGGATACGTCTAGCATCTCAGGTTGGTACACGTTTGGTCGGTGCTATGTATGTTTTGGATGAGCCGACTATTGGCTTGCATCAACGAGATAATGATAGATTGATTGAAACATTGGAGAATTTACGTGATCTTGGCAATACTGTGATAATAGTTGAGCATGATGAAGATTCTATAATGGCATCAGATTTTATGGTTGATATTGGTCCTGGTGCTGGAAGACTTGGTGGTGAGATTGTTGCAATTGGTGAAACTCCAAAAATTTTCGAAAATAAGGATTCAGTTACGTGTGCGTATTTAAGAGGAGATAAAAAGATTGAAATTCCAGAAAATCGTAGGACTATTGCAAAAGATGTTATTAAGATTAAGGGTGCTAGTCAGAATAATTTAAAAAACATAGACGTTGAAATTCCATTAAGACGTTTTGTTTGTATTACAGGGGTGTCAGGGTCAGGAAAGTCTACTCTTGCATACGAAACTATGTATAAGACTTTATCTAAACGTTTGTATAACAGTAAACATACACCAGGAAAACATAAGTCTTTGCACGGTATTGAGTATATAGATAAAAGTGTTTTGATAGATCAAAGTGCTATTGGACGTAGTTCAAGGTCAAATCCTGCAACATACACAGGGGTTTGGACTCCAGTCAGAGAATTGTTCACAGAATTACCAGAATCTAGGTTTAGAGGGTATAAGCCAGGTCGTTTTAGTTTTAATCGTCCAGGTGGTAGGTGTGAACATTGTGAGGGTCATGGTGTGATTGCGATTGAGATGCATTTTTTACCAACTGTTTATGTTAAGTGTGATATTTGTAGGGGTAAACGGTTTGATCGTGAGACTTTGGAAATAAAGTACCGTGAAAAGAGTATTTATGATGTGTTGGAGATGACAGTTGAGGAGTCTGCTGTCTTTTTTAAGGATATTCCATCTGTGGCAGATAAACTCGATAAATTGAATGAAGTCGGATTATCTTATGTAAAGCTGGGTCAACCCGCACCTACATTGTCTGGTGGAGAGGCTCAGCGTGTTAAGTTGGCCACAGAACTATCTAAGAGACAAACTGGTCGTACTTTGTATTTATTAGATGAACCAACTACAGGTTTACATTTTGATGATGTTAAAAAATTATTAGAAGTACTACACACACTTGTGGATAAAGGTAATTCTGTAGTTGTAATCGAACATAATTTAGATGTGATAAAAACTGCTGATTGGCTAATAGACTTAGGTCCTGAAGGAGGGGATTTAGGTGGAGAAATCGTTGCTGTTGGAACTCCTGAAGATATTGCACGTCATGGTTTGAGTTATACAGGTAAATACTTAAAACGAGTTTTAAAGAAAAAATAGTCATCTAATGTTTTTTGAATAAAAAAAAGGACTAAATTAGTCCTAGAGTCCTACATGCATTACCATCTTGCTAGATATGTCTACGTGTAGGTAGAGTCGATCGAGTTCAACCGCAAGGTTTTGCCCGATTTCAATTGGGTTATCTGCGCATTGTGGAAGAATGATTGATAACGCATTTTCAAATTGTTCACGCCCTAAACGTGTGTAAACAGGATGCCACTCTACTTCATGGCATATTTCTGTTGGTGATCCGTTTGGTGCAAAAACTCGTATATTAAATATCTTACCACCTCCGTCTGTATCAATGGTTAACAAGTCATTTGTCATTACAATCCCCCTTCTGTGTGCAACAATGCTGAGAAAATATATCAATTAAAAACAGCGGTGTCAATCCCGCTGTTTTGTATTATATACTTATTTTACAATTAAAGTACCCTCCATTCCATTTGCTCTGTGTGATCCTATGTCACAGTAAAATGCATATTCTCCAGGAGTTTGTGGTGCGGTTATTATTAAAGCATCACCTTCTGAGATTGTGAATTTTATGTCCATTTCATCAATTACAAATGTATGGAATCCTGAATTTTTTGTAAATGTTATTTTTATTTTCTCTGATGGAGCTGCATTTATAACGTTTGGTGCAAAAAAGAAGTTACCAGACTCCATGTTTACATTGTTTTCTACTGTACCACCAAGAGTTATATCTATGATTGGTACTGTACTTGTATCTTCCTCAGTGTTTTCATTGTTATCTTCCTGAACATCCTCTGATGGTGGGTTGGAAAATATAAACTCTGAACCTTCTGATTTAATTGTGGTAGTTTCGGTATTTTGTTTATTTGTTGATATATCAACAGAATCGTTACTTGGAACCACGTCACTCTTCTCTATGACTTCAATGTTGTCATTTTCTGATTCTGTATTGTCTTCAACTTGCACAATACTATCCACTTCTTTTATTGTGTCTTTTTGTGTGTTATTTTCTGGTTGTGTTGTTGAATTGGCACATCCAGCACCAATTAATAGAAAAAGGCTTAATATCGCAATTGTTTTCTTCATATAGTAGATAATTATTATAGAAGGAGATTAGCACGGTATGTAATAAGTTCAAAATATACATGATTCCAAATAATATTATAATTAAAGATTTAGTATTACCTAGTAAGCCAGGTGTGTATTTTTATTACGATAATGTGGGCAAGTTGCTGTATATAGGAAAGGCTACATCATTAAAGCGTAGAGTTAGGTCATATTTTAATAAAGCACATGATCAAAGAATTTCTAGTTTAGTATCATCAATTGCAAGAATAGATTACATAGTTACACCATCTGTAATTGAGGCTCTTATTCTTGAGGCAAATCAGATTAAAATAAAAAAACCTTTATATAATATTTTACAAAGAGATGATAAAAGTTTTTTGTATCTTGTAATTACAAATGAAGATTTTCCAAAACCAATGCTAATTAGAGGCAAAGATCTTGTCGATAAGGGGATAGATCCATTTTCTGATGTTTTGAGCGAAGATGTAAAAAAGTTATATGTACGTATATTTGGTCCATATACAAGCAGTACTTCTTTAAGAAAGGCAATGGATATTATTCGTGATGTTATTTCATGGAGTAACTGTAATCCACCTATTGCAGGAAAAAGTAAAAGGTCATGTTTTAATTATCATATAAAAAAATGTCCAGGAGTGTGTGTGGGTAACATTTCAAAACAGGAATACAGAAAAATAATTAAGAGTTTTATTTTATTTTTTGAAGGAAAAAAGATCCAAATTGTTCGGAGTATAAAAAAGGAGATGTTACTTGCTTCAAAGGAGTTGAGATTTGAAGATGCAAAACAGTTCAGAAAAAACATATTTGCACTGGAGCATATACAAGATGTGTCATTAATAGTGAAGGAAGATACTAGTAGGTTGTTGTGTAAAAGTAGTGGAGAAATTGATCTAAATGGTCGAATCGAAGCTTATGATATAAGTCATATTTCAGGAATGTATGCTGTGGGTTCAATGGTTGTTTTTAAGAATCAATTGCCATTAAAAAGTGCATATAGAAAATTTACAATTAAAACAGTTAGTGGGAACAATGATGTTGCAATGATTGTGGAGGTGGTGGTAAGGCGGCTTAATAAGTATAAATTGTATCCAAATAAATGGCCTTTACCAGATCTTATGGTTATTGATGGTGGAAAATCTCAGGTAAATGCTGTGTGTGATGTATTAAAGCAAATGGTAATAAATGTTCCTGTAATAGGTATTGCTAAAGGACCTGGCAGAAAACAAGACAAGTTAATTTTTGACAGATCTAATCAGGGTTTAATACGTATTGAAAAACGTGGAAAAGAATTGTGTCAAAATGCACGAGATGAGGCACATCGATTTGCTGTAAAGTTTCATCGATTAAAGCGAAAAAAAGGTTTTATAAAGTAATTAAATCACATGTATTTATCCACAGCATGTGATTTTTTATTATTTATTTACTAATTTCAGCAGAGAATTTACTTGTTTAATAAGTGGGTAATGTTGTTGACTGGAGTCACATAGTGGGCTAAAATGGTTGTAAGTGGAAAGAAGTGGGGATTGGACCGTTGTGTCCGATGCTCACTTTTATTTAATTAAAGTGAAACCACGCACAGTCACCTTTATATGTTCATAGGAGAATATAAACATAATTTAGATGAAAAAGGACGTCTTGCTGTACCCAAGAAATTTCGCAAGGCTCTTGAAAAAGGTTTGGTTGTGACACGTGGTTTAGACACGTCTCTTTTCCTGTTTCCCAAGGAGGAGTGGGACAAGCTTGCAGAAAAACTTTCAAGTTTGCCCCTAGGGAATTCCAATAGCCGTGCATTTGCCCGACTCATGCTTGCGGGTGCAATGGACATAATGTTGGACAAACAGGGGAGAGTCGTGTTGCCGGAGTATTTAAGGGTGTATGCAGACCTAAAGAAGTCTGTAGTATTAGCTGGTTTATATAACCGCTTAGAGCTTTGGAGTGAAAAGAATTGGGAGGTCTACAAGAAAAAGGTCGAACAAGATGCCGAGTCTGTTGCAGAACAGTTGGGTGATTTAGGAATTTAATTTTTGGGGATCCAGGATTGTGTTTTTTAACGTAACCCCGGCTTCCTAAAGGAGGACATAATGTGACCCATTATTATTATGTACAAACATAAACCTGTCCTCTTATCTGAGGTGCTAGAGCATCTCCAACCGGAGCCGAATCAACAGTTTTTAGACGGTACTGTGGGGCTGGGAGGTCACGCTGAAGCTTTGCTAAAGCGAATCCTTCCAGATGGCCGTCTGCTCGCATTTGATAGAGATGCGGGAAACCTCCGCGTTTGTCAATCGCGGTTAGCTAGTTATGGCAAAGCAGTTGTTTATATAAACGACAGTTTTTCCAACGCGCAAACTCATGCAAAAGCACATGGATTTACAAAAATCGATGGAGCACTGCTGGATCTTGGTTTTTCTTCTGTTCATGTCGATGATCCGGATAGAGGATTTTCTTTCCTTAAATCTGGTCCATTGGATATGAGATACGACCCCAGAGGTGAACTGTCCGCAGCCCATATTGTAAATACATGGAGCGAAGATGAGTTGGCACGCATATTTAGAGAATACGGTGAGGAGAGACGAGCAAGAGATATTGCTCGAATGATTGTTAAACGTCGGAAAAGTAAACAGTTTACTGGAACCGTCGATTTGGCTGAGTCGATTGCGCAAGTTGTGCGTCGCCATGGCAGAATCCATCCAGCTACGCTTGTTTTTCAGGCACTTAGAATAGCTGTGAATGACGAATTTGGTCATTTACAGCTCGGACTTCCTAGTATTGCAGATCTTTTGCGTCCAGGAAGTCGATTGGCAGTTATATCTTTTCATTCATTAGAAGACAGAGTGATTAAGAACTTTATTAAATCACGAAATGATTTAATAAAGGTGAATAAAAAAGTTATCACTGCAACAAGATTAGAAATTAAATCAAATTCAAGAGCGCGTAGTGCAAAATTACGTATTGCAGAAAAAGTTTAGAAATAAACGACATGCAACCCCACAGTATGTCCATGATTACACAAACAATAACAACAAATTACAATAAGCGTTCCTGGTTGGCTGATGTAAAAGTATTTTTTTCAAATACAATTATGTTGAACACCATAACGTTCGCTGTTGTAATCATACTAGCCGTTGCATATATTTTTCATGTAAATAGTGTTATTGCTCAAGGTTATGAAATACAGGAATTAGAGCAGCAGATAAGTGAGTTACAATTGCAAAATCAGCAATTAGAACTTACTTCGCAGCAAGCAAAGTCACTAGAGAATATTAATAGATCAATTAAGATGTTGGGTTTTCAAGAGGTTGATGAGCTTGAGTATATCAGTGTAGGAACGTCTTCATACGTACTTGCAGAATAGTTAGTATAAATCGACTTAATGGTCGGTTTTTTGTTTGTCTAAACAATGATATACTTTATTAATACTAAGGAGGTTATGTTTTTACAAACTGCACTTTTTGACACAAGTATTGCGGCAGAAACAATTGCTAATGTAAATTGGCTGCAGCCAACATGGGATTTATTTGTAATCTTATTTTTTGTTGTTGCATCACTTATTTACGGTGTTTCTTTGGGAAGAGATAGGATTATTGTTATTTTGGTTTCAATATATATGGCTTTGGCTGTTGTAAATTACATTCCTTTTATTAGTGAGTTTACAGCGGCTATTTCAGTTAATGATGCATTTGCTCTTCGTGTTTCAGTTTTCTTAGGTATTTTTATTTTATTGTTTTTCTTTTTATCACACTCAGCACTCTTGAAAACATTAGGGCATACATCGGCACAAGGTGGAATTTTTCAAGTAATGATTTTTTCTTTTTTACATGTTGGATTATTGATTAGCGTTACATTGTCGTTTTTCCCTACAGATCTTTCAGGTGTTTTGTCACCATTTACACGTTCTATTTTTTTAGGAGATATAGCAAAGGCACTTTGGGTAACGTTGCCTATATTGGCAATGGCTATTTTTGGAAAAATTGAAAAAGATTACTAGGAATATAGGTTTTGTTTTGTTTTTTTTACACGTTTATTAAGTAAATGTGTTTTTTTATGTGTTGTTACTTTTTTATTATTTATGTGTATAGTAAAGAGTGCAACATGAAATATAAGGATTTTGACAAGTTTTATGCCCAAAATATTGATCGTATATATAGATACGTCTATTTTAGAGTTGCTCAAAATCATGACATTACCGAGGATAATGTGTCTGAGATATTTATGAAGGCTCTTAAGAATTTTGAAAAATATGATCCAAAAATTTCAAAATCAGCATGGATATATCAAATAGCACATAATCATTTAAGTAATTACTATAGAGATAAAAAAGATACTGTTAATCTAGAAAAAATACAGTTTTATCTTGTTGGAGATGATGGCATGAAGCAGATGGACGATATGTATAGAGATCAAAAGATGTATGAAGCATTGGATAAATTAAATGATAATGATAAAGAAGTTGTTACTTTTAAGTACCTTCTCGGGTATACATATGCAGAGATTGGTAAGATTAAGGGAAAAACAACCAGCTCAGTGAAAATGGCCAGTCATAGAGCGTTAAAGAAATTAAAAACCCACTTAACCGATTTATAATATGTTTGGGATAAATGGAAAACTAAAAAAAATCAAAAAAGATGCTTCTCCATCCCAAGCTTTTAAGTCATCGCTGCAAAAGCAGCTTAAGTATGAGATGGAGAATAAGTATATGATAAAAGCGTCAATAATTACACGATACGCCACTGTTGGAATTACTTCACTTGCATTAGTATTTAGTGCTGGTACAGGGGTTTATGCATATGAAAGTCCAGATGTTGTAGAGGGTCATCCTTTGGAGATTGTTAAAGAATCAATAGAAAAAGTTGAGGAGCATGTTGCTGGTATTAGAAATAGTAAACCAAAATTTCATGCAAAAATGCTAAACAGACGTTTAGCTGAAGCAAAACGTCATGAAATGATACCCAACAAGACTCATGGGTTGTTATTAAGAGTTTCAGATGAACTTGGTATAACAATGCAAGAATTAAGAGAGGGAATTAATAATGATGAAACACAGCAGGAGTTGATTGATGAATTGGTCGAGGTTAATGAAAAATATGGTTATTTGCTTGATAGATTAATAAATAAAATAAATACAGATGAGCCAGATTTATTAAAACGTCGAATTCGTTTACATAATGCTGGATTGGGTGATGAGGTTCGTGCGATAAGGGATGAGTTACATGATTCACAGCTTGATAATGATGAAAGGCGTGATTTTTTTAGGGAGCGAATGCATGATCTAATGATGCATAATAAAGAGAAAGCAATGAAACTTCGTAATCAGTTAATTGATGAGGGTCTTGAAATTGATGATGTTAGGCGTAGAATCAGTGATGAGTTTCATCCAGTCATAAGAGATATAGATCTAGAGATTCAAAAATTAAATCCAGATGAATTGGATAGGAGATTTTTTCATGAATTTACAGTAGAGATGAAAAAAGAAGGACATGAAGATGGTGAGACAGATGATGTTTCAGAAGAGGATAAGAGGATGCATTTACGAGCTGAGATGAGGCGTAGATTACATAATGCTGGTGGAATTGAAGTATACCCTAGGTTTATTGGGGACCACATAGAAGCTGTCGTGCCAATGCATGAATTTGAAGCAATTGAAGGAACAAACAATCATGTGGAAATTGGTACAGATCAAATACCTGAATTTATTCCAGGTTTTATATTCGATGAAATACCGGTAGATAGATTTAATGATAGAGTTGATATGTATGAGATAGATGTGAGTGAAGACGAAGATTTACCAACAATTAATACTTCTTTAATTGATGAGTTTGATGAATAGGTTATTGATTTTAGTCAAGAAATAAAACCTGGGAATTTTCCTGGGTTTTTTGTTATTTGTTGTGTTATACTTACGTTATTATGTTGAAGTTATATAATACACTCACAAGAGATAAGGAAGTATTTCGTCCAATTAACAAAGAAAAAGTCGGTTTATATGCATGTGGCCCAACTGTTTATTGGTATGCGCACATTGGAAATATGCGCTCTTTCATTTTCTCTGATTTGTTACACAGAACATTGAGTTACAATGGATATGAGGTTGATTTTGTAATGAACATAACGGATGTAGGTCATTTAACAGACGATGGAGATGATGGTAAAGATAAAATGATCGTAGCCATGCAAAGAGAAGGAAAAACAGCTTTTGAAATTGCAGAATTTTATACAAATTCATTTTTTGACGATATAGAGCGGTTGAATATTTTGTCTGCAAATACTTATCCAAAAGCAACAGATCATATTGAAGATCAAATTAAAATGATACAAAAGATTGAAAAGAATGGTTTTGCGTATAAAACAACTGATGGTGTATATTTTGATACATTTAAACTTAAAGAATACGGAATTTTATCTGGTCAAAAGGCAGAAGAAAAAAAGGCTGGTGCACGTGTTGACATGAAGGAAAAAAGAAATAATACAGATTTTGCATTGTGGAAATTGTCAGACTCTGAAAGTAAAAGACAGATGGAATGGAACTCTCCTTGGGGTAAAGGTTTCCCAGGTTGGCATATTGAATGTTCTGCAATGTCAATAAAATATTTAGGGCAATCATTTGATATACATACAGGCGGTATTGACCATGTTTCTGTGCATCACGAAAATGAACTTGCACAGTCAATGGGTGCAAATTCTGTTTATCATGCACAAATCTGGATGCATAATGAGTTTCTGACTGTAGATAACGGAAAAATGAGCAAATCACTTGGTAATTTATTCACTGTAAAAGATCTTATTGATAAGAAATACGATCCTATCGCATTTAGGTATATGGTTTTGGGAGCACATTACAGAACAAAATTAAATTTTACATGGGAGGCTCTTGAGGCGTCTGAGAATGCGCTTTTTAGATTGCAAGATTTGGTGCGTGATTGGGATAAGCCAGGTGTAGATACTTGTAAGGAATTAGAAGATGAGTTTATGGATGCAATAAACAATGATCTTGATACACCAAAAACATTGGCTATAGTTTGGAAGTTGATTGATTCCGATTTTTCATCAAGTGAGAAGGCTGGTACTTTGCTAAAGTTTAATAGTATATTAGGATTAAGCCTTGAAAACTATATAGCAAAACCTTTATTTGTTTCAGAAGAAGTTAATGTATTGATTAAACAAAGGGCATTAGTAAGAAAGGAAAAAGATTGGAAAAAATCTGATTTAATACGAAATCAAATTGAGAAACTTGGTTATTTGGTAGAGGATATGGAGGATAGGCAAAAATTGATAGAAATACGAAAGTAAATAGCGGGTTATCCCCGCTATTTTTTATGTGTTGTGGTAAAATATAAGTAGGCTTATGCCAAAAGATAAATCAATTGATGCTAAAAAAACTCCTGAAAAACAGGGGGAGATTAAAGCGTTTGAAAAAAAAGATAAATCAATTGTTCAGGAAGTTTCTGCTGAGAAAATTAGTGTACCTGAAAAAAAAATAGATATTCATAAAGAAGATGAAAATCCTAAATTAGATAATGAGGATGTTGTTTCAAAAAAAAGATCAGAACCTGTCACAACTCCAGATGTTGTACAAGTAAATAACATCGACGATAACCAGATCAAAAAAAGAATAGAAGGTATTTTAGAGGAGGATCTTTCTGATTTTTATGCATCATTATCACCAGATAAACAGATACAATTTAGGTTAAAGGGTGAGGAGACACTTTTAAAAATAATGGCGGTAGTCTCAAAAACACGTGTCAATGCACGAAAAATTTTTAAATTAATAAAAGTTTGGTTAAAAACAATACCAGGTGTTAATCGTTTCTTTTTAGAGCAGGAGGCAAAAATAAAAACAGATAAGATTTTGCATGTTAAAGATATAGATGATTAACACTGTAAATAGATCAAAAATGTGACTATATTTCAATTTGGTTTGCAAGTAGAAGCTCAAGCAGCCCAGGTAATGCCTAGGAGTGATTTGTATTACTCGACTCTTATTGGAAAAGGAATGTTTGTGTTAGTTATTGTTGTGGCCTTGTTATTTATTGCACGTTTTTTTATGAAGCGTGCTGCAATTGCAAGACAATCTATTTTTAATACAAAAACAATACTAATCACATTACCTAAGTTTAAGAGAGAAGAAGATGCACATGGTGGAGGAAATAAGGAACAGGTCATTGACACAATTGCATCTGCTGAAACTTTTTTTGCATCAGTGGCAGGTTTAAAGGCTCAGAGAGGGTTTCATGCATGGTTTTTTGGTAGATACGATGAATTGTCTTTTGAGATAGTTGTTGAAAAGAAAGTTATTAAGTTTTACATAAATACACCAAATCATTTAAAGGAACATGTAGAACAGCAGTTATCCGCCTCATATCCTGATGCTTATTTTGAGGAGGTAGAAGATTATAATTTATTTGAACCAGATAGTGTAATTGTTGGTAGTTACATGGTGTTTAGGAGGGATAGTGCTTTTCCAATTAAAACATATCGTAAATTAGATAAAGATCCATTAAATGCATTAACAAATATTTTATCAAAAGTACCAGATACTGAAGGTGCTGTATTTCAGTTTGTGATTCGTTCATCATATGCAAAGTGGCGTAAAAAAGGTATAGCAGTTGCGTCTAGAATGCAGCAAGGTATGAGTATGAATGAGGCATTAAAGGGTGGTAAAAAAAGCAAAAATAATTTAGCTGAGTTGGCTGGTTTGGGTTCTGATAAGGCTCGTGAGCCAGAAAAAGAGTATAGATTATCACCTCAAGAAGAAGAAGTTGTTAAGGGTTTACAGGAAAAAGCTAGTAAAGGTGGTTTAGATGTTTGTATTAGGTTGGTTGTTTCTGGAAAAAATGCAACAACAGCAAAAGCTACCATGCAAAATATGTTAAATGCATTTGCACAGTATAATATTTATGAATATGGCAATTCGTTTGTAAAAGTTGTACCTAAGTATAAAAAAAGGCTTATAAAGCAATTTATACACAGAGACTTAGATGACAAGCAAACAATAGTAATGAACGCAGAAGAGATGGCTAGTATGTGGCATTTGCCTACACCATGGACAGAAACACCAAACATAAAATGGTTAGGTGCAAGAAAAGGTTCTGCACCATCAAACGTACCTGGTCCAGAGGATGGTGATATAGAGATTGGTTTCAATACTTATAGAGGAATTAAAACACCGGTATGGATGAAGTCAATTGATAGAACCAGACATATGTATGTTGTTGGTAAGTCTGGTTCTGGTAAGTCTCAATTAATAGCAAAACTAGCAATTCAAGACATAAAAGCAGGTCGTGGAGTCGCTGTTGTTGAACCTCATGGAGATTTGATAGAGCAAATATTGGGTAATATACCAAAAGATCGTATTGACGATGTCGTTCATTTTAATCCGTCAGATTTAGAGCGTCCAATGGGTTTGAACATGCTAGAGACAAAAGATGAGTCAATGAAAGATTTTGCAGTACAAGAAATGATTTCTATATTTTATAAATTATTTCCACCTGAGATGATTGGTCCAATGTTTGAGCATAACATGAGAAATGTGATGCTAACTTTGATGGCTGATCCAAAGATTTCTGGAACAATTGCTGAGATTCCAAGGATGTTTTCTGATGAAGATTTTCAGAAAAAATGGGTAGCAAAAGTTAAGGATCCTGTTGTTCGTTCGTTTTGGGAGGATGAGATGGCTAAAACAAGTGATTTTCACAAATCAGAAATGCTTGGTTATTTAATTTCAAAGGTTGGTAGGTTTGTTGAGAATGAAATGATGCGTAATATTATTGGACAACCAAAATCAGCTTTTGATTTTAGAGAAATAATGGATAATAAAAAAATATTGCTTGTTAATCTATCAAAGGGGAAAACAGGTGATGTTAATGCTGAGCTTCTTGGTTTGATTATAGTTTCCAAGTTGCAGATGGCAGCATTGGCAAGGGCTGATATGCCAGAAGATCAACGACATGATTTTTATCTTTATATTGATGAGTTTCAAAACTTTATCACAGATTCAATTGCAACAATTTTATCTGAGGCACGTAAATATCGTTTAAATTTAATAATCGCCCACCAGTATATAGGGCAGTTAGTAAAAAATAATGACACACAAATAAAGGATGCGGTATTTGGAAACGTGGGTACTACTTTTGTGGCTCGAATAGGTCCAGAAGATGTTGATACATTAGAAAAAGTTTATTCGCCATATTTTTCTGGTTATGACTTAATCAACTCAGATAAGTTTACTTGGTATTTGAAGATGATTGTTGGAAATGCTCAGTTAAAACCTTTTACATTAAATTTTAATCCTCCACCAAGTGGGAAAACAGAACTTGCTAATGCAATCAAGGAGTTGTCTAGATTAAAGTATGGAAAAAGTAGAGAGGTCGTATCAGCTGATATTTTAGAAAGAACTCAATTAGGGGCATCTTCCGGTGGACAACCTCCTGCCATAGGTGAGGGTGGTTTATGATAAAATCTATTTATGAACTTTGAAGAAATAAACAATGAATTGAATTTTGAGCCAGAACCAGATGTGGAATTACATGCAGATCATATTGAGCACAAAGACGCTAGAGAGCATTTGGCTTTACAGATGCTTAAGCAGGTTAAAGATAGTCTTACGCATGTAATACATTTATTGGAGGAAGGTGATCAAGCAAGGGCAACTAGGCATATGGTTGATTTGGTTACTTCAAAAAAGAATTTAGAAAAAGAACTTGAAAGATCTACAGGATCTGTGGTTCTTGAAGGTGTGTTTGATGGTGTGTGTATGGTTGGGTCAGATGGTGTGAGATATGATGTATCAGAGAACTATGCATCAAAGTCAAAGTTGATTGAAGGTGATGTTTTAAAACTGACCATTAAAACTGATGGTGGATATTTATATAAGCAGATAAATCCTACGGATCGTATGAGAATGGTTGGTAAATTAGCAATAGATGATGTGTCAAAAAATTCTGTAGTTTGTTGTGGAGAACAGGTTTTTAGAGTCTTGGATTCATCTGTTAAATATTACAAGGGAACACCTGGTGATGAGGTTGTTGTGTTGGTTCCAAGAAGTGGAGGATCTACTTGGGCAGCTGTAGAAAATATAGTAAGATCCTAATCATGGCAGAAGTAATTTATAGAAAATATCGTCCAATCAAGTTTTGTGATGTGATTGGACAAGATCACGTGGTAAATACCATACAAAACCAGTTTTCAGCTGGTTCTATTAGTCATGCATATTTATTTACTGGTCCACGTGGAATTGGAAAAACAACAACAGCAAGGCTATTGGCAAGATTGGTGAACTGTAAGAATGTTAAGGAGAATGAGCCTTGTAATGAGTGCGATGTGTGCGTACAAATAATAAATGGCACAGCGTTAGATATTTATGAGATTGATGCCGCTTCACATACAGATGTAGAGCATATTCGCGAAAATATAATAAAAGGCGTTAGGTTTGCACCAAATCAATTAAATAAAAAAGTTTATATAATTGACGAGGTTCACATGCTGTCTATCTCAGCTTTTAACGCACTACTAAAAACATTAGAGGAACCACCGGGACATGCCTTGTTTGTTCTTGCTACAACAGAAATACATAAAATACCAGATACGATAATTAGTAGATGTCAGAGGTTTGATTTTAGACGAATTTCAGCTGAAAAATTAGTTGAAAGGTTGAACATGATTGCAGTAGCAGAAGGTGTTGAGGTTGATGTTGATGTTTTAGAAAGTGTGGTTAGGCATAGTGGTGGTTGTGCTCGTGATGCAGAGAGCTTGTTTGGTCAGTTATTGGCACTTGGTGAATCAAAGATAACACTTACAAACGCTTCAATAGTATTACCAGCAACCAATGTTATTATTATTAAGGAATTTATCGGTGCATTGGTTAAAAGAGATGCACAACAAGCTATTGAGTTTTTAAATGGATACATAGAACAGGGTGTAGATTTACAAAATTTTATTGACGAGACTATTTATTGGTTGCGAGATCAAATGATTTTAGCTGTTACGGGTAATGCATCTGATCTAGGTTTGGATTTAATAAAAAGAACAATAGAGTCATTTTTAAGTATAAGAGGGAATTTAAAAAATGATTTCATACCTCAGTTATCAATTGAGTTAGAAATTATTAAATTATGTAATCTTATTACTGAGGAATCTAAATTAATTGATGATGTAAAAAAAAAACCTGAAAATATAAATGATGCTGAGGGTTTTAAAAAAAGGGAGGTTGATTTGATTTGTGAAAAAAAAAATGAAAATATTTTAATAAAAACGGAAAATATTGCTGCAGACCATGTTTCAGAAATGGTTTCATCTGTTTTTGAAACTGAAAAAAAGGTATTCGATACTATACCTGTTATTGACATAGATGAAGTTAAGAATAAATGGCCAAAGGTTTTTAAGCAAATAAAGGCTTGTAATGCCTCATTGCCGCTTTTTATGCAGACATGTGAAATATCAGGTGTGTCAGAAGGGTGTGTTGAGTTAGGTTTTAAATATGATTTATATGTTGATGCAATTAATAAAGATAAAAACCGTAAATTAATTGAGTCAGTATTAAAGGATGTAATTGGAAAAGATATTAAGGTTAGGGCAATAAAAACAAAAGCAGTACAGGAATCTGAGTCCTTGAATGAGTTAGCAAAGGAGTTTGGTGGTTCTGTTGTATAAAAAAACGACCATAGTATTGGTCGAATAAGTACCTAAGTATTAGGCGGTATGTGGTTTTGAGGCTAAGGCTTGTTTTTTAGACATTTTCATCTGCTCAATTTCACGTTTCATCTTGTCGCCACAAGTATTGCAGAGACCATGAGAAATATTAAGTTTTTCATTTCTGTCTCCTGTTAAATGTTTGTCACACCAAGCACAAACTATTCGCATAGACACCTCCTTAAATAAATGTGCTGCGGGATTTTAACATGAACACTAAAGATGGTCAACTGTTGATAAGTTAGAATTATAAAAACCACCAAAATAAAGGGTGTTTTTTAGTAACTTAATGTTCCTTTTTGAATGAAACTTTGAATACAGGGTACCAAGTATTGTCATAATCATCTGTTATTTCAACAGTTTGATTATTTGTATACATGTTAAGTGCTATATCTGATAAGAGTTCTTGATCGGTTGCAATGTCTATTTTTAAATCATCTAATTCCATAAATTCTGCCGTAGATGCTCTTATGTCTTGTTCTATTGATTTCTTTTCTTCACGTAGCACTTTTATTTCTTCTATAATTTCACTGTGTCGTGGATTATGTGCAAGTTCGTCTTTTAGCATTTTTCCAATTTCTCTTTTTCTCTGTGTGCTCTTTTCTAATCTTTTATAAACTTCTTCAAGTTTTGCCATATTTTGATGTGTGTATATTAATGATGCACAAAATTATATCATAAATAAGTTAGTGGTACAGTTGTAAAAAAAGAAACGATGCTTTAGCATCGTTTCTTTTTTGGTTCCCGGACAGGGATTCGAACCCCGATTCCTTGGACCAGAACCAAGTGTCCTGCCATTAGACTATCCGGGAATGTGTGTTATTTGCGTCGGAAATATAACATTATTACATTGTCTGGTCAATCTATTTTTTAGCTTTCACCACTGAATTAATGGCAAATTTTATGATCAGATCAGCTATGTCTATATTTGTAATCTTTTGCAATTCCTTAAATCCTGGGTTGGAGTTAACTTCTAATATAAGAGGTCCATTATTTGATCTAATAATATCTATACCAGCAATATCGAGTTTGAATATTTTTGCAGTTCTAGTTGCTAGTTTGGTTTCTTCCCCTGTTAATTTTATCAGAGACCCAGTTCCACCATTTGATGTATTTGCACGAACATCTCCTTTACACGCTGTTCTTTTCATTGATGCAACAATTTTACCACCTACAATAAACACACGTATGTCTTGTTGATTTGCTTCACTTATATATTCTTGCACTATCATGGGATTTCCATCACGTACAGATAGATAGTCTGCAATTGATAGTAAGGACTCTGAATCGGGTGTATAGAAAACACCTTTTCCAAGTGTGCCAAAAGCAACTTTTATAATTACTGGAAATTTAATTTTATTCGCCGCATTTAATGCTTCTTTTGGACTCTTTGTTATGTACCAATTTGGTGTTGGTATATTAAATTCATTGAACAATACAGCTTGTACTAATTTATTTTTGGACCATGCATAGTCATGCTGGGAGTTAAGTATCTTAAAACCAGCATTTTTAAGAAGTTTTGGCACATGACTGTGTAAGCTTGGTTCTTCTGTGAAATTAGATCTTGGAATTATGATATCTATATCATCTATTTGATCTCCATTTTCTTGTACACAATTTTTATTAAAAAGTAGTTTAGATTCATATAATCTTACCACTTTACATGCATTATTAATTGCTGCTTTTTCCAAGGATTCAATATTGGTATATTGTTCAAGTGATTTATTTGATATTAAAATTCCAATTTTCATAGTTCAAAAGTGTGTTAGATAGTAGACCAAATGTAAAGTCAATCTGTTGTGTGGATATCTGTATTAAGTACGGTGAGATTAGCAGAGAAGAGGTATTGTTTCAAGACAGTAAAGCAAGTATACTGACCACATATGAATAAAAAATCCTCAGTAAGTTATTTATACATTGCAGCGGTGTTGGTAGTTGTTGGTTTAGTTATATTTGCAGTTACAAAAGAAAAAGCCCCATCAGTATACGATGACTTTGCACAATGTATTAAGGATAATGGTGCTGTTATGTACGGCGCTTGGTGGTGTCCGCATTGTAATAATCAAAAAGAACTTTTTGGAAATTCTGTTTCATACATTGATTATGTTGAATGTTCTGAGCCTGGTTCACGTAAAATGAATCAAGTATGTAAGGATGCAAAAGTTGAAGGGTATCCAACATGGAAGTTTGAGGATGGATCGTCTGTATCAGGTGAGCAGTCTTTAGAATATTTAGGTGAAAAAACAGGTTGTGAATTACCTACGATTAAATAGTTATGGTTAAAAAAAATAAAGTTATAAAAATAATTGCAGTTGTAAGTTTGTTTGGTTTACTTATTTCCCTGTATTCATGGTTGCACAATCAAGGGTTTGCACAAGGTGAGTTTTGTAAGCTGGATGATGTGTTTGATTGTGATGTAGTTAACAAAGGTCCATTTTCTAAAATTATGGGAATTCCAGTTTCATTGATAGGAATTTTAGGTTACGGGTTTTTGTTTGCAGGTTCTATTGTAAAGATCAAAAACATGGAGGATTATCAATTGACCTTGTTTTTATTACTTGCATCAATTGGTGGATTTACTTTTAGTTTATATTTAACAGCACTAGAAGCATTTGTTTTGAAGGCATGGTGTTTATTGTGTCTTACATCTCAATTTATTATATTTGCGACAACAGTGTTGCTTTTAAGGATGTTTCTAGAGGAGCATAAAAAAGTAGAAAAATAATATATGGATATTTCTTTTCACGGTGCAGTGTCTGGTGTGACAGGATCATGTCATTTATTAAATACCAAGGATTCTGATGGTAATGATTGTAATTTGTTGTTTGATTGTGGAATGTTTCAAGGTGAGCAGATGTGTAGTTCAAAAAATAGTGAAAAATTTGATTTTGATGCTAAAAAACTGCAGGGTGTTTTTGTAACACATCCACATGCTGATCATACTGGGAGATTACCTATTTTATCTAAGAATGGATATAAAGGTAAGATATATATGACACATCCATGTGTTGGTTTGAGCAAGCTTGTATTAGAGGATGCGCATCATATTATGGTTGAGGATTCTGAAAAATGTGGTAGCAGTGTTTTGTATGAGCTTAAGGATTTGTTAACTACGTTTTCAAATGTTGAAGGTGTTAATTATCATGAGCAAATAGAAATTGCGCCAGGTGTGACCATTATGTTTCATGATGCAGGTCATGTGCTCGGATCAGCATTTATATCTGTTGAAGCAGAAGGTAAAAAGATTATTTTTTCAGGAGATATAGGTAATGACAATGTGCCAATATTACCAGACACAGAACCAATCTCAAGTGTTGATTATGTTGTATGCGAGTCTACTTATGGTCATCGAGTGCACGAGTCTGTCAATAAAAGGTCTGAGGTTTTAAAAGAGGTTATTTACAGAACAATTGAGAACAAATCAGTACTCATGATTCCTTCATTTTCTATAGAGCGAACCCAAGAACTTTTATATGAACTAAATCATATTATAGGTCAAAATGCAGATATTAAGATTCCAATTTTTTTAGACAGTCCAATGGCCATAAAAGCAACGGAGCTTTATAGACACAATAGTAATTACTTGAAATTCGATACACCTATTTTAGATGAGGAAGATAGAGATTTTTTTAGTTTTCCAAATTTACGTGAGACATTATCTAGAGAAGAATCAAAAAAAATAAACAACACACCAGCACCAAAGATTATTATTGCAGGTTCAGGAATGATGAGTGGCGGGCGTATCATGCATCATTTGATTAGATATTTACCTGATCCAAAGAACACGCTGTTGATTATTGGGTATCAAGCACGTGGAACTTTAGGTAGAAAAATATACGAGGGCGCGAAAACAGTTAACATATTTAGAGAGGAGGTAAAGGTAAGGGCTACTGTAAAAGCAATGGGGTCGTTTTCTGCACATGGTGACATGCATAAATTAACAAAATGGCTTACTCCAGAGGATGGTAAGTTGCCAGAGAAGATATTGTTAGTTCATGGTGATCAAGAGGCTAAAGAGGTTTTTGCGACACATTTACGTCATGAGTTTAGAACCGATGTGATTATTCCAAAATATGGTGAAAAACACAGTTTGTAATAGTATATATAAAAACATGTCTAGTAGGCATGTTTTTTGATTTTTATACCATGTTTATATAAGGTATCGTCTGGGAGAGACGTTTTCATTTAGGAGTACCTTAACAATGAAAAAAGATAAACATCAACTAGGTCAACAGACTTTAGCTGTTCATAGTGGTTACAGTCCAGAGCGGTCAGAGGGCTCGTTAAAGGTGCCTCTGTTTGCTACATCAACATTCGTTGCAGAGTCTGCTGAAGAACTTGCTCATTGGTTTGAACAAGCATATGGATTAAATAGTGAGCCTTGTGTTCCTGATGGCTTGTTCTATTCACGTGTAGCAAATCCAAATCTAGAAATTTGCGAACAAAGATTGGCAAGTTTTGAGTCTTCAGAAAGTGCAGTTCTGTTTTCTAGTGGCATGAGTGCAATTCAAACTGCATTTTTTACCTTTTTAAAGCCAGGGGACACTGTAATGTTCAGTGAGCCTGTCTATGGAGGTACAGATTATTTATTGAGAAATATCTTACCTGCATGGGGTGTAAGGACTGTTGGTTTTCCTATTCATACCAAAAAGAACGATTTTAAAAGGTTGTTGCAAAAAACTGACGATGTACGTGTTGTATACATGGAAAGTCCTTGTAATCCAACATTGTTATTGGCAGAAGTTCCTGGAATTACTAAATACTCACATGAACATAACGAAGATATAGTTGTTATGGTTGATAATACTATACTGGGACCAATTATTCAGAAGGTTTTGTGTTTTGGTGTTGACTTAAGTATCTACTCAGCAACTAAGTCAATTGGTGGTCACTGTGATTTAAATGCTGGTCTTATTCTGGGCTCACGACATAAGATTAGTAAGCTTAAGGCAATGCGTACTATTTTTGGTAATATGGCCTCACCTCATACAGCGTGGTTGCTTACACGAAGCATTGATACATTGCGGATTAGAACAAAAGAGGCAATTTCCAGTGCAATGAAGGTTGCTACTTTTTTACACAAACACAAAAATATTAACAAAGTACTTTATCCAGGATTTGAGCAGCCTAAGGTTCAAATGAGTCGTGCCAGGAAACAGTGTAATTATATTGGTTATTCTGGTGGGTCACTGTTATCATTTTGTGTTAAGGGTGGTCAAGATGAAGCGTATAAGGTACTTAATGCACTTAATGTCATCAAGTTGGCTGTGTCACTTGGTGGTACGCAATCGCTTGCAGAGCATCCGCGAACGCACACTCATGCGGATGTACCGATTGAAGATCAGAATAAATTCGGTATTTCACCGTCAATGATTAGATTGTCTGTAGGTCAGGAAAATGTTAGGGACATTATTTATGATCTTTCTCAGGCTCTTAATCAAATCTAAAGACTACATCTTGTGGTCTTTTTTATTTTAATCAGTGATCCTTATGAACATTGTGGGCTGTATCGTGATTTATGTCCTTATGAACATTGTGGGCTGTATTGTGATTTAGTAGCGCACTTACTCCAAACAACAGAAGCATTCCAAGGACAGCCCATAGTAATATTTGCATTGCTGTTGTTGGTTTTTTAATTCCTTTTAATGATCTTGGGAATAGATCAACTAGTACAGTTAAAAAGAATATTCCGGCAGCAAAACCTAATAGTACAGAGGTGGCTGTGTCTGATCCTGTAAGAAAAAATCCTCCAATTGCACCAATGAAGACAGTTGATGCTGTAAGAGCATTCAAGGTTATTGCTTGTCTTGTTGTATATCCTGCTTCCTTTAGTACAACAAACTCAGATATTTCTTGTATAAATTCATGGATGATTATTCCAATTGTAGTGGCTATACCAAGTTTGATATCAATAATAAATGTAGGAGCAAGAAGTACCCCATCAGCTATGTTATGAATTGCATCACCTATAAGTAGTTTCTTTGCTGCTATTTTATCATGTTCATGATTATCGTCATGATGATGATGTTCGTGGCTTTCTGGTAAGATCCAACCGACAAAGTACGCAATTGCTGCACCTATAAAAATAAACAACACCGCATAAAAGATTGAGGGGGCGTGATTAATTGTTTCATGTGTTAGGTTTATTGCTACTAATAAAAAAACACCAGCAGAAAAACTCATAAGGTGTCTCATGTGATGTTTTGTCCACTCATGTAGGTTTTTTGTAAATAAAATCAACCCAGACAAGGAAATAAGCATTATAGCTAATGCAGCGGCAAGTACAGATAAAATGATTTCAATCATGTTAGACAGTTATAGGTATTTTAGTTAGGATAATATAATTATGACTGATCAAAATAATATACGCAACTTTTCGATTATTGCACATATTGATCACGGTAAGTCTACATTAGCAGACCGACTTTTGGAATTAACTGGTACAGTTGAGATGAGAAAGATGCAAAGTCAGATTTTGGATTCGATGGATCTTGAGAGAGAAAAGGGTATTACAATAAAACTTGCGCCAGCACGCATGTCTTATAAGGATCATACTTTGAACCTGATTGATACACCAGGGCATGTAGATTTTAACTATGAAGTATCTCGTGCACTTGCTGCGGTAGAGGGTGCAATTTTATTGGTTGATTCTACACAAGGTGTTCAGGCACAAACTATTGGAAATTTATATCTGGCAATTGAGGAAAATCTAGAGATCATACCAGTGTTAAATAAGATAGATTTACCAGCAGCTGATGTTGAAGCTAGAACAGAAGAGATTGTTCAGTTGATTGGCTGTAATCCCAAGGATGTGTTGAGTGTAAGTGCAAAGACAGGTGAAGGTGTTCTTGAGTTATTAGATGAGATCATTAAAAGAATTCCTGCACCTAATGGAGGAGTTGAATCTTCGCCACGGGCGTTAATATTCGACTCATTTTACGATGATTACCGAGGTGTTATGGCATACATTCGTGTTCAGGATGGAATTTTATCAAAAGGTGATCGTATAAAAATGATGGCAACCAGCAAGGAGGCTGATATTTTAGAGATAGGAGCTGTAACTCCTGTAGGTCTTGTGTCCTCAAAAGTCTTGGGGACAGGTCAGATAGGATATTTGGTGACAGGTTTAAAGGACATAGGTACATGTAGAGTTGGAGACACAATTACAAGTAGCAAAAAATCTGCAGAAGATGCACTTTCAGGATACAAAGAGGTTAAGCCAATGGTTTATGCTGGAATTTTTCCAAAAGAGGGAAATGACTTTCAGAAATTACGTGATGCACTTGATAGATTAAAATTAAGTGATGCGTCATTGGCGTCAGAATCAGAACACTCTCCTGCACTAGGTTATGGATTCCGCGTTGGATTACTAGGAATGCTTCATTTAGAGATTTTAAAAGAAAGACTTGAACGTGAGTTTAATGTTGATTTAGTTGTAACAGTACCATCTGTTGCATACAGAATTTATGTACGTTCTGGTGCAGAGAGTATAATTAAAAGTGCGCTAGAGCTTCCTGATCCGTCTCATATTGATCGGATTGAAGAACCTTGGGTAAAATTAGACATTGTTTCTCCAAGTGATTACATTGGTTCAATAATGCAGATGATTCAAGACAGAAGAGGTGTTTATAAGAATACAGAGTATCTTTCTGGTAATCGTGCAATTTTGCATTATGAAATTCCATTATCGATGATAATTGTTGATTTTTATGACAAGTTAAAAGGTGTTACTGCAGGTTATGCATCAATGAATTATGAGATTATAAATTATAGAGAAGCAAATGTTGTACGAATGGATATTATGGTTGCTGAAGATGTTGTAGATGCGTTTTCAACTTTGGTTTATAGGGACGAGGCTGAAAAATCAGGCAAGAGAATCGTAAGATCTTTAAAGGATTCTATTCCACGGCAAAACTTTGTAATTAAACTTCAGGCTGCAGTTGGTGGTAAAATAGTAGCTGGTGAGAGGATTTCTGCATTACGTAAGGATGTTACAGCTAAACTATATGGTGGAGACGTTACAAGAAAACGTAAATTATTAGATAAACAAAAGAAAGGAAAAGCAAAAATGGCCGCATTTGGTAAGGGACGTGTTAATATACCTACAGATGCGTATTTAAAAGTTTTAAAAAGAGAATAATATGAAAAAAAGTAAAGGTGTTAGAATCTTTTGGGCAGTTGTTGGAATTATGGTTATAGTTTCAATGGTTATGTTTACTGTTGCATTAGGTTTTTAAACTTAAATCTAGAGTTGGGCTTGTGTTTATACGAGCCTACATCTAGCTTTAAGTGAATGATCACAGAAAAACGTTGGATTGTAGCAAGTCCCATTACTAGTGAAATTATAAATAAATATCCGGCTATTAATCCGGTTGTTTTGCAGTTGCTTTGGAATCGTGAAATACGTACACAAGAAGATATTGATTTGTTTTTAGGGCCTAATTGGGATATGCACATTCATTCTCCGTTTTTATTTACTCAAATGAATGAGGCTGTGGAGCGTACTTTTGAAGCCTTGAAAAACAATGAGGCAATAGTTGTGCACGGTGATTATGATGCAGATGGTGTCTGTGGTTCTACTGTTTTAATAAAGATGCTCAGAGACATGTGTCGTGGTTTTGGTTATGATGAATCAAGATTATATTCATATATTCCAGATAGAGAGAAGGAAGGGTATGGGATGTCTATTGATACAATTAAAAAAATCAAAGTAGATTGGGATACTTCTTTGGTAATAACTGTGGATTGCGGTATTAGTAATAAAGACGCCATAGATTACGGTAAAACTATAGGAATAGATACAATTGTATGTGATCATCATACAATTCCTGCTGAGCTTCCTGATGCAATACTCATTCATCCATTAGTCGAAGGTGAGACTTATCCAAATAAAAAATTATGTGGTACTGGCGTAGCTTTTAAATTTGCATGTGCAATGTATGAGCACGCTCGAGATATTGGTGGTGATATAAAGATTGGTGAGGAGAAATGGCTACTTGATCTTGTTGCAATTGCGACTGTAACAGATGTCATGCAGCTTGTAGGTGAAAATAGAGTTTTGGAAAAGTATGGTTTGATGGTTTTAAATAAGACAAAAAGAATAGGTTTAATTAAGCTTGTTGAGGTTGCTGGTGGAAAGATGGGTGAACTAGATACTATGTCAGTTGGGTTTATGATTGGTCCTAGGATAAATGCTGCTGGAAGAATGCAAAATGCGTCAAAGGCCCTAGATTTACTTTTAGAGGAGGATGAGGATAAGGCTGGAATTATGGCGCGTGAATTAGATAAAATAAACAAAGACAGGCAAAAGGTCTCAAGAGAAATTTGTAAGCAGGCAATAGACATGGTTGAAAGTAAAGAAAAAAAGAGTTTGTCTATTGTTGTTGGTGATGGCTGGCCTGCTGGGTTGATAGGTTTGGTTGCTGGTAAATTAGTTACAGAATATCAGAGACCAGCATATGTAGTTACAAAGGAAGGTGAGAAATATGTAGGTTCAGGGCGTACAATTAAAGGTTTTGATGTAACTGCAGCATTGCGTGTAGCATCTGATTATTTGGATAAGTTCGGCGGTCATCCTGAGGCGTGTGGGTTTACAACTACAGGAGATGAGAGGTTTGATAAGTTGTGTGAGTCATTGTTTGAATCAGCAGATAGTATTATCACAGATGAAATGATTAATCCGTCCATAGATATTGATTCAATACTTGATCTTTCTGATATAAGTTGGAATTTAATTGCAGATTTAGAGGTGTGTAGGCCATTTGGTTGTGGTAATACAAGACCATTGTTTGCTTCTGAAAATGTTCGTATTGTTAATATGGATTGTGTTGGTTCCGAAGATCAGCATTTGAGGCTGACCGTTCAGTCTGGAAATGGTAAAATGATTAAGATGATAGGTTTTAGGTTTGGAGAATATTTACAAAAGCTATCTATTGGTAAAGAATTTGGTTTTGTATATGAAATTGATGTGAATGAATGGAGAGGAAGAAGAGAGATTCAATTAAGAATTGTTGATATAAAAACATGAAGTTAAGAATATATACAGATGGTGGATCACGTGGCAATCCTGGTCCTGCAGCATCCGGTGCTGTTTTAAAGGAGCTTGTTGATGGAAAAGAAGGTGAGGTTATTGCAACTGAATCTAAGTATTTAGGAGAAACAACAAACAATCAAGCAGAATACGTTGCTATTATTATTGGTCTTGGTAGAGCAAAGAAATTAGGTGTAAAACATGTAGAGGTTTATATGGACTCAGAATTAGCAACAAAGCAGCTTAATGGTGTGTATAAAGTTAAGAATCCTGGAATTGCAGAAAGATTTTTAGAGGTAAAAAATTTAATGCATAGTTTTAAAACAGTTACGTTTAAACATGTTTATCGCGAACAAAACACGGAAGCAGACGCTATTGTTAATCATGTTTTAGACAACGAGTTAAAATAAGTACCAAAGAGCTTTCTATTTTGGTATAATCTTTTTATATGGGACTTTTCGGAGGTTCAAAAAATCAGTCGTTATTAGGTGTCGATATTGGTTCGAGTGGAATTAAGATTGTTGAAATATCGAATGTAAAAGGCAGAGCAAAACTAATGACCTACGGTTATACAGAAATACCGTCTTCAGAAGGTGGAGATGTTTTGTTTGAAAATACAAAACAAGCAGGTTCTTTACTTGCAGACATGGTTAAACAGTCAGGTGTTCAAACAAACAACGCAATGGCTGCATTACCTGTAAGTAAAATTTTTTCAACTATTATTTCAGTTCCAAAAGTTACAGATAAAAAACATCTAAAGTCAATTATAGATGTAGAGATTGAAAAGTTGGCACCGCTTCCTTTGAGTGAGATGATTACTTATACAACTTTTTTGGATGACAAAAAGAACAATAAGAAAGATTCTAAAAACGTTGATCATAAAATAAAGGATCCCAAAAAGGCCGTCGAAAAGGTTGTTAAGGGTGAAAAGAAAAAATACATTAGAGTTCTTGTTACGGGTGCTTCAAAAACTTTGGTGCAAAAATATATAGAAATATTTAAGTACGCTAAACTTGAGCTTAGTGCAATAGACACAGAGGCCTTTGCTTTAATTAGGTCTTTGATTGGAAAAGATAAAAGCTCAATAATGATTATTGATATTGGTTCAAAAAAATCTAATATAATAGTTGTTGAAAAGGGTGTGCCGTTTGTTTCAAGAAGTGTAAATATTGGTGGAGATTCTATTACAGACAAGCTTAAGGATCAGATGAAACTTGAGTATTCTGAGGCAGAGAGATTTAAAAGAGATTTGGGACAAATGGCTGCATCTTCAGACTTGCCAGGTGGATTGCCAAATATATTAGAGCCATTTATGCAGCCACTCGTGAATGAAATTAGGTATGCAATGAAATTACACAGTAATATGGAGTTGTCAGAACAGAAAAATGTCGAAAAAATTGTCCTTACTGGAGGTTCTTCACATTTGCCACGAATTGTTGAGTATTTAACAGAGATATTGAATATGAATATCTATATCGGGGATCCATTTGCACGTATAGAGTATCCTAAGGATCTATCAGGTGTTCTTGATGAAATAGGCCCAAGATTGAGTTTGTCGATTGGTCTTGGAATGCGAGATTCGTAGATAAATTAATAGTGACAAATAATTAGATTTATAAGTATGGAGTCAGAAAATAACGGATTTACACTCATAGAAATTTTAATAGTTGTAGCAATTGTTGCCTTGGTTGGTACAATGTCTGCGATTGCGGTTAATACGGCACGATCGAAACAACGTGACGCAACAAGACTGTCAAATGTTAGACTGGTTCAGTCTGCTTTAGAGGATTATTTTAATGAAAATAACATGTATCCAGAAGGAGATATGATTCCTCTTGGCGATGCATCTGTGAGTGCTTGTCTTGGATTAAGTGGATTTGCTGGAGATTGTTCTAATGATAAGGCTATTATAATGAATCGCGTACCGAGAACTTTTGAAGATTCCCTAAAAAGTATTGTTAATTGTGGTCAACCAACCAGATCTGCATTTTGTTTTACACAACTTAAGGAGGGTGATGGATATGTAATACATTTTGAGTTGGAAAATGGTTTACCAGCAGCTGGACTTCAGGAGGGTGTTAATTGTGCGACTCAAGATGGAATGGAGGCTGGTACTTGTGTAGCAAAAAGTAAATAAGAATGTTTGAACTTGATTTCATATTAGTGCGTAATTTATTATTTACAGCAATATTGCTGTTGGTAGTTTTGTATGACGTGCGATATATGGTGATACCGTATCGTATTACATTGCTGTCAATTTTATTTACAATATTTATTAATTTATATTTTAAAATTGTCCCATTTTATTCTTTGGTTATAGGATCTTGTGTTATAGCAGGTCTTTTTTATTTGCAGTATTATATTTCAAAGGCAAAAAGTATAGGTAAAGGTGATATTTATTTAGGTGCCTTAATTGGTGCAATGCTAGGCTTCCAGCAAGGTATTTTAGCTATTTTATTTGGATATGTAATTGGTGCTATCATAAGTTTATATTTATTGTACTTTAGGCATGCAAATGCAAAAACAAAGGTGCCATTGGGTGCATTTTTGTCTTTAAGTACAATTATGTTTTTATTTTTTGGAGATTCGATTTTGCATTGGTATTTAGGGTTATTTGTGTGATAATATACGGTTATTATGAGCAAAGTTGATGCAAAAAGACGTATTGAAAAATTGAAGAAAGAAATTGATAAGCATAGGTATAATTATCACGTTTTAGATAAGGATACGATTTCCGATTCAGCATTGGATTCACTAAAACATGAGTTATATAAATTAGAGCAAGAGCACCCCAATTTAATTACTGATGACTCACCAACACAAAGGGTTGGTGGTGAACCGTTGTCTAAATTTGAAAAGTTAGCACATCAAAGCCCCATGTTATCAATGGAGGATGTTTTTTCTGACGATGAGTTTATGTCCTGGAAGAAACGTCTTGAAAAGTATGGTGGTTTTTTAGTGGATGATTTTTTTTGTATGCCAAAATTAGATGGTCTTGCCGTTTCATTGGTTTATAAAAATGGGAAACTGCACACTGCAGCTACAAGAGGTAATGGAACTGTTGGTGAAAACATAACATCAAATGTTAAAACAATAAGTTCTGTGCCATTAAAATTATTTTCTGCCAAAGGTGTTGATATTGATGGACGCATAGAAGTAAGAGGTGAGATATATTTTCCATTAACTGAATTTGATAAATTGAATGATTTTCAAAAAAAGTCTGGCAAAGATGTATTTGCAAATCCAAGAAACGCTGCAGCAGGCTCTGTTAGACAACTTGATTCAAAAATAACTGCATCACGTGGATTGGCTTTTGTTGCTTGGGATATTGATGGTGATTTAAATACAAATAACATGGAGAGTGAGTGGAATTTGTTAAAGCTTCTTGGTTTTAATCCCGTTCCACTGTCAAGGAGGTTTGGTGATCAAAAGGACATCAAAAAACATTGGTTATCACTTCAGAGAAAACGCAATTCTTTAAATTATTGGATTGATGGAATGGTGGTTCGTCTGAATGATAATAAAAAATATACACAACTTGGTGTTGTTGGAAAAACACCTCGTGGTTTAGTTGCATGGAAATTTCCTGCAGAAGAAACAACCACAGTGATTAAAAATATTGACTGGTGTGTTGGTAGAACTGGTTCATTAACTCCAGTTGCAATATTTGACCCAACGTCCATTGGAGGTACAAGTGTAAGGCATGCATCCCTTCATAATTATGATGAAATAAAAAGGCTTGATGTAAGACTTGGTGATACGGTGGTTATATATAAAGCAGGCGACATAATTCCAAAAGTTAAAGAGGTTGTTCATGGGCTAAGACCTGATAATACCAGGAGGGTTTTGCTTCCTTTTAAGTGTCCGGTATGTGATTCAAGTGTAAGCAGAAAAGAAGGTGAGGTTGTTATTTTTTGTGCAAATAAAAAATGTTTTTCTAAGGATAAAGAAAATATTTTGCACGCAGCCAGAGCATTTAAAATTGATGGGTTGGGACCACAAATAATTGTAAAACTACTTGAGAGTAATTTAATTAATAGACCATCAGATTTATTTTTATTAAAGCCTGACGACATTTCTGTTCTGGAAGGTTTTGGAGAGTTGTCCGCAAGAAAGCTTGTGACAGAGATACAAAAAAACAAAAGCATCGATCTAGCTTCATTTATAGTGTCTCTTGGTATCAGAAATGTTGGTGATAAAACGGCTCAAGATGTAGCAAAGAAATTTAAAGAATTGAATAAGTTGATGGTTGCAACCGAGGAGGAATTGGTGGCCATTGAGGGTGTTGGTGGTGTTGTTGCACAAAGTATTTATGAATATTTTAAGGAAGAGCATAATCGTGATCTTGTTGCCATGTATTTAGATTCCGGAGTTAAGGTTATGAATTATGTACAAAATGATACTGATGATAAATTTAGCCAAAAAGTTTTTGTTATTACTGGAACCCTAAGTTCAATGGGGCGAGAGTTAGCAAAATCAAAAATTCGTAATCACGGAGGTGTTATTTCTGGGTCTGTTAGTTCAAAAACCGATTATTTATTAGCGGGAGAGAATCCTGGTTCAAAACATTTAAAAGCAACTACACTTGGTGTAAGGATCTTGTCTGAAAACGAGTTTATAGCTATGCTTAGTGAGTAATTATTTTATATGCCATTATCAAAAAAAGAAGTACAACATATTGCCAATCTATCCAATTTACATTTATCAAATGAAATGATTGAAAAATATAGGGTTCAAATGGATTCTGTTTTAGATTATGTTCAAAAATTAAATGAAATTAACACTGATAATATAGCTGAATTACAGCACACTCAAGATGTTGTAAATGTGTTTAGAGAGGATGTTCCAGTGGATTGTGACAGTAAAACAAAAAAAGCTATAATTGAGAATTTTTCACACAGGAAAGGTGATTTATTAGAGGTTCAGGCGGTGTTTAATGACACTGAAAAATAATATGGATATTTTTAAACTTACAATAAAGGATATTAGAGCTGGTCTAAGTAATGGTGATTTTAAATGTGTTGATTTAGTAAAAGCCTATTTAGAGAACATAAAGCTAAAGAATGAGTCTATTAATGCGCTTGTTCGTATTTCCGATACAGCACTTGATGAAGCAAGAGAGATTGATAGGAGGATTGCAGACAATGAAGATATTGGTGTTTTAGGTGGTGTACCTATCGCAATAAAGGATAATATTTTATTAGAAGGAAAAGAGGCGACTGGCGGCTCTCAGATATTAGAGGGACATATGTCTGTTTATGATGCTACGGTTGTTGAAAGGTTAAAAAAAGCAGGAGCAATTATAATTGGTCAAGCAAACATGGATGAGTTTGCAATGGGTTCATCAACAGAAACATCTCATTTTGGTCCAACCAAAAATCCATGGAATGAAAGTCGTGTACCTGGTGGTTCAAGTGGTGGTTCTGCTGCTGTTGTTTCTGCTGGATTTGCACCGTGTGCTCTTGGTTCAGATACGGGTGGATCAGTGCGTCAACCTGCATCTTTGTGTGGTGTTGTAGGTTTAAAGCCTACTTATGGACGTGTTTCTAGGTATGGTCTGATGTCAATGGCATCAAGTTTGGATCAGATTGGTACATTTACAAAAACAGTTGAAGATGCAGTTATTTTGATGCAGGTTATAGAAGGAAAAGATTCAAAAGATGGAACCTCTGTTGAATTAAATGATACCACTGTGCCGGAGCTCATTGATTCGTCTGTTGAAGGATTGGTTGTAGGAGTGCCAGATGAATATTTTGTAGAAGGAATGGATGAGGAAATTAAAAAATCTGTAATGGATGCAGTTTCAAAGCTTGAGGAGTCAGGTGCAAAAATTGAAAAGATTTCAATGCCTCATGTTAAATATGCTTTGGCAGCTTATTATATAATAATGCCTTGTGAAGCAAGTTCTAACATGGGTCGTTTTGATGGTTTGCGGTATGGATATCATTCTGAAGGATCTGGATTACGTGATACATACAGACGCACAAAAGGGGAGGGTTTTGGTGAAGAGGTTCAAAGGCGCATAATGTTAGGTACGCATGCATTATCAGCTGGTTATTATGATGCGTATTACAGAAAGGCATTAAAGGTTAGGACTTTAATTAAAAAAGATTTTGATGATGCTTATAAAAAAGTTGATGTTATTATTACACCAACAAGCCCATCCGTCGCTTGGGAATTAAATGAAAAGTTTGATGATCCAGTTACAATGTATTTATCAGACATTTATACAATTACAGCCAACTTAGCAACTGTACCTGCATTGTCTGTACCTTGTAGGCCTGTTGATGGTATGCCTGTTGGCTTACAGATTATGGCTAAACCATTTGATGAATATTCTTTGTATAGAGTAGGTAAGTTTTATCAGTCTATTACAGAGTGGCATCAACAAACTCCAGCATAGTTATGATTCCGTATTTTCAATTTACAACTTTTAATTTAGGCCCCGTGGTTATTCAAGTGTGGGGTCTTTTTGTTGCTATAGGTATTTTGTTTGGTGCATACGCCGCAACTCAAATGGCAAAAAAGCGTGGTCTAGATGATGTGCTGATATGGGATATGGTTTTTTGGGTTATCATTGCTGCCTTTGTGGGTGCTAGGATTATTCATGTTATTTATGAGCCAGCTTATTATATTGCGTCTCCGATGGAAATATTTAAAATTTGGAAGGGAGGACTTTCCATTATGGGTGGATTTTTGGGTGCTGGTATTTGTGGTGTGTTGTATTTAAGAAAGAAACAAGTTGATGTGTATAAATATGTTGATACCGCTATATTTGGATTACCTTTAGGTTTGTTTGTTGGTCGCATAGGTTGTTTTTTAATTCATGATCATCCAGGAATCATGACAGATTTTGTTGGCGGTGTTCAGTATGCTGATGGTACCAGGCATGATCATGGTTTGTATTTATCTTTGAATGGTTTGTTTCTTTTTTTATTTTTTTTATATCTTGCAAAAAAGAAAGTTGGCACTGGGGCATATTTGATTACATTTTTAATTTGGTACGGAATTGTCAGATTTGGCTTAGATTTTTTACGTGCGAATGATGGCGGTATTGTTGATATAAGATATTTTGATTTAACTCCTGCACAGTATTTATCAGCAGCAATGTTTGGTCTAGGAATCTTTTTTTGGGCTAACTTTAATAAGTTGTCGAAAAAAAATTGACAAGATTAGAATATAAAAATAACCTGTAAATGGGTTATTTTTAATTTGTCAACATTAATTTATATTTATTTTGTTTGTTATGCCAAAAGTTCCTAAAATAAGTGAGAAGACTCTTGAGTCCATAGGTTTAAAGAAAAAGGACATGGATGTTTATGTGTCTTTGCTCAAGCTTGGAACTGCGCCACTTCGTAGGATATCTGATGAATGTGGGTTAAATAGAGGTACAACATATGACACTCTTAAACGTTTAATGAGTCTAGGGATTGTTAGTTATGTAAATGCAAAAACACACCGTTATTTTACAGCTGAGGATCCAAGAAAATTAACAGGTGTTGCAACACGTAGAGAAATTGCGGCAGTTGATGCAAGAAAAAAGCTTGAAGAGATTATCCCAGACTTACAAAATTTATTAGGTTGGAGTAAGCACAGACCTTCTGTGAGATATTATGAAGGTGAGGCTGGAGTAAGAGATATTTTGCAGGATGTTCTAGGTGTGTGTGGTAAAAGCACACAACAAATGTTTCGTGTATATTCATCTGCTGGTATAAGGGATTTGATTTCTAATGCATGGCCAGGTTTTGTTAAAAAGCGTATTAAAGAAAATATTAGTGTTAAGGCACTGGCGATAGGTGAAGGTGGGCGAACGGCAGGGCTTGATGAAAGGAAATGGATAAGTAAGGAGCATAAAGCGCCAACGTATATATTTATATATCCAGGTAAGACAGCCTATGTATCAGTGGATGAAAAATTACAGTTATTCGGAGTTATTATTGATGACGCGGCCATTGCCTCTACTCAGGAAATGATCTTTGATGTATTGTGGGGCCACTTGCATTAGATTATGGTGTTTGGTTTGTGATTTATTTTCGCAAATCCTACACCATTATTTAGATGGTCGAACAAGGAGGTGGGAAATGAAACAAATTGTTGTAATGTTGTGTGGTCCTCATGAAAATGGTGAGGTGTGTAATAGAAGAATAGATGAGGCAATATATTTAGCCATGTCTGAAGGCATTCCACTAATAATTGCTGGTGATGGTAATTTTGGTGAGGATATAAAGTATTTTACTGATCGTGCAAGAATGGATGGTATTCATCATACCGTTGGGTTGTACAATCAAAGAGCAAATACATTGTCAGATTCAACGATGGTAGCAGAGGTGTTGTCAAAGCATGGTGAATTCACTGATGTGAGTACAATTCATCTTGTGACTGATTGGTGGCACATGCCACGTGCATCATTGTTTTTTACTAGTGCAATGCAATTAAAAAAACCAGGATTTGTATTTGATCTAAAACTCGTAAATGTAAGTGCACCAAAACCACCTAAGTGGGTGATTGATTCTGAATATAATGGAGTACAAGATTTTCTTCGAGGTAAGTATGGTTTTAATGGTCGTGCTCTAATTTATGGCAAGCCATCAAATGACTCATCAATCAAGTTCAACTATGCTTGATTACTCAAAAAGCACTTAATTAAAAGTACTTTTTTTATTTGAAAAATTTACTAATAAAATTTTGTTTTTTTGGTTTCGCTGCCTGTGTGTCTTTGTTTACTTCTATTTTAATTGAATGTATATGATTTACAATTCTTTGCATTTCACTTTCTACTAATTTACCACTATATTCACCGCCATGAGCATTGGAATTTTCGTAACTAGCTTCTTTTTGGTCTACGTGTAAATTTATCTGGATTCCATTATCTGTATTTTCTGTGTAAACATGATATCTTGGATATCTTTCTGATCCAACTCTTTTTGCATAACTTATCTGTCCGCGCCTTGTGCGTTTTTCACCGTATCCTAATTTTTGCATTATGTTTCTTGCATGATCATTAATAGGTCCTTTTATAAATTGTTTCATATCATTAAAAAAACAGGTCAAATAAATTTTGTTTTGGTTTATTAGATTTTTTTTTCTGTATTGAATATTGAACAGGGCAGTTTACTTTTTTTAGAGGATCATTGTTTTTTATGGAATCTATTAGTTGTTTCATTTCTGTATTTATTCTGTTTCCAACATATGCCCACGGCTCATTGTGATTGCTTTTTTTATTTAGATTACGTTGATCAAAATGCATGTTTATTTCTATTTGATCCGCAACCTCCTTTATGTATACATGGAAACGAGGGAATTTATGTGTGTCTAGATATCGATGATAGCATAATACACCTTCAGTGGTGCAATGAAAAATATATCCAGATTTTTTCATCAGATCATTTATGTTGTGATTTTTATTTTTTTTAAAAGTATACTTCATGTAAATAGATGATTAATTTAATTCACCTAATAGCATGTTTTTAATTACATTCTTATTTTAGGATGCCATGACCAAATACGTAGGCCTTTTTTGTCTTTTTTGTATCCCTTTTTTTCTTGTTGCCGTCTCATTTCTTCTTTGAAAATATTTAATGAGTTTTCTTGTGTGTTTTGTAGATTTCGTTTTGCTATTTTTTTAATTGAATCATTACCGTGTGTTAGAAGCTTTAGTATTTGTCGGTATTGTTCTTTGAGTCTTTCTCCTGCATATGCCCAGGGTTCATCGTGGTTACCATCATTAGATAATGAATATTGATCAAAGTGTAGGGACACTTCAAAGTTATCTATCTGAGGTGTGACATATAAATGGTACCTAGGGTAATTATAGGCACTAAGCTTATTGTGAAAGCACAGGCTTCCATTTTCTATACAATGCCAAACATAACCTGCCTTTTTCAGGAGTTCTAACATTTCTAAACTAAAATATCCCCGGATACTAGATTTCATATAATTGAAATAGTTTTTCTCGAGGATGTGCTATATATATAGATAATCGTAGTTTACTAAATAAGTCAAGTAAGTGATTTAATAAACTGTTGACATTTGGTGTGTGATCTGATAGGATGTTTTATCCTAACACATTAGTTAGGAGGTTCATTCAGGCCCAAAATATAAAGGAGAAAGCCGATGGGTAGATTATTTTTAAGAAGTTGCTTTGTGCTTGTTGTAGTGCTTAGCGCAACAAATGTTTTTGCGCAAGATTTAGATAAAGCGGATCAGGATAAGAAACCTGTGGTTGAAGTAAAGGTGGAGAGTGCTCCTGTGAAGTCTGATAAGGGTGAGGATGAAAAGCCTCAAGCTGATCTGGCTGTACAAGCAATAGTATCTGAGAAAGATTCATCTAAGCCTGAGCAAGATTCCAAAAAGCCTGCAGTTGTAAATGAGGGTGGTTCATCCACCAAGGATGACTCAGCAGATAAGAAGCCTGATCTAGTTGAACCCGCTAAAAAAAGTGCGGTTCAAGAACCAGATCCTGAACAAGCAGCATCAGATCAACAGAAGCTTTGTGCTGACGCGACAGATAAGTGTGATTGTGACAGGTTGCAGATTCAGGATATGGATCTTTCATTACAATCCGTTTTTGCAAATCAAATGGTTCGTAAAGACTGGGTTGGCAATGTGTCATGTAATCAGCTTACTGAATTGAAGGATGTTATCTATTTACGCCATGGATATTTCTTTGATAATGAAGCAAAGAGAACCCAGTTTCAGAAGCAGTACAGTGTGTATGTACCAAATGCAAATGTACATGAAGGTACAATTGATCTCATGCTTACTTCATCTGATCGGTTCAGCTTACTCAGAATGGCAATTGCAAGACGTACTTGCAATTAGAGAAGTTGTAAAAAATACAACTCAAACCGCTAATACATATTGGCGGTTTTTTTTATTATAAAAATACCGCCTAGTGTATGCGGTATAAGTGGTAAGTTTCTTGTAGAAATTGTAGTACCAATTTATCAAGATATATAAGTTGTTTTTTTGTAAGCTTTTCCCCCTCTCTGATATAGCTGCCTATTATTTTAAGTTTTTTGCAAAGATTGTCTTTTGGAAAAATATCCATTTTAGATTCTATGCCGTATTTACTTCTGTGGCAGTATGCACAATATTCCGTTCCAGCTTTTGGCCTAATATGTCTTACGAATACATGCTCACAATTATTGGTGCATGACCTGCATACTTTGGACCGACACTCTGTAGATGAAATCATTGTATTATTACACATTGTGCAAAATGCACCTGTTGTAACAAGGCATGGAATATCTATATTTTCAAATGAACCTACAAATACCAATCCTTTAGTGTATTTACTGATTTGACTTATCAGTTCATTTGTTAAACTATCTTGATCATTTGTTGGTGATATTGTAAACAGTTTTTTGTTTATTCTGAAAGATATTACTTGAGGTTGGCGTGAAACTATTCCTATGAATCTGATTTGATCACCAGGTTTAAGTTCATCTAATATTAATGTGATTGTTTCTATTTCATCAACAAATGTTGGTAGAAATATCAAGATACCCATTTCTGCATCTGTGACAATATGCATATATCACCCCCCCATATTAGGCTGATAAATTTAGTGCTTATAGCAGATTTTTAAAATATAGTATTTTTTTGATTTGGTCAATTGTTGGTATTTGTCTATGTATATAAATATGCTAGAATTTATGTATTAATATTTAACCGTTTTATATGATAAAAGTAGTACGAGATGTATCGATATGGTCACTTGCAATTATTTTGTTGTTAGCTTTATCGGTATTTAATTATAATGTAGTTAATGCACAAACTGACGATTCTTCTGCAGATGAGGTTGATTTACAACAAGAAGATGTTGTGAATGAAGCAGAATTGGACGAAGTTGAATTAGTCGAGGATGATGCAGAATTAGAGGTTTTAGAGGAAGAGAGTTTTGAGGAAGAGATTCTGGAGGGTATTGAAGTTTCTGAGCCAGAAACAGTGCCATCAAGGTTTGGAATGTTCTGGAGAGGAATCAGGGAAAGTGTTTCTTTGATTACTACTTTTAATCCTGTTAAGAAAGCAGAAAAGCAACTGAAGTTTGCTGAGGAAAGAATTAGGATTGCAGAAAAGATATCTGAAAATATTAATAATCCAGAAGCTCAAGCAAGAGCAGAAAAGATGATTGAAAAAGCCAATGTCTTTATTCAGAGAATCGATGAGAAAAAGGATAGGTGGATAAAAAATGGAAATGACAATGCAAAACGTTTAATGCGCAATATCGCAACTCACAATGTTAGGAGACAGCGTGTTCTAGATCGTGTCGAGGAAAAGTTGCCAGAAGATAAAAGAGAGAGGTTTGAAGAATTGCGTGAGAATCATGCAAAGAAGGCAAGGCAAATCATGAATGCTTTAAAGGATGAGGAACTTCCAGATGATGTTAGGGAGCATCTGCTGAATGCTAAGGAGCGTTTTGAAAAGCATTCAGATGCATCTAAAGAGTTTCGAGAAAAA
>JAAZYG010000008.1 GCA_014239775.1 Candidatus Uhrbacteria bacterium
ATGACTCGGCTGTAGAAGATTCTTCTGAGGAAGAGGGCGAAGGCAGTGATCCAGAGGCAGAGGAGTCTGGTGGCGACGAAGACTCCAGTAACGATGCTGGTAGCAGCGAAGAAGCAGATTCTTCAGAGGAAGAGAATGGCTCTGAAGAGGAAGCTGCAGATGAATCTGAAGATGCAAATGAGTCTGATGACTCGGCTGTAGAAGATTCTTCTGAGGAAGAGTAGTCAAAACAAAGAGCAATCTTAGGTGGTCATGCATCACCCATCATTGAAAGTGTATGAAATATTTCACTTTCCACTACCCTGGTACGGACAATGTCTGTACCAGGTTTTTATTATCATAATAAGATATGGTATATGTATATGCAGAGCATTGCCAAAATTAAAGGTTTTTGTTAAAGTAACGCAGTATTTTACTATGTTTAGCCGTCTATAATAGCAATAAAAGTTAATTATGGGCATGTAGCTCAGCTGGTTAGAGCGCATCCCTGATAAGGATGAGGTCGGAGGTTCGAGTCCTCCCATGCCCACCATTTATAGTTTTATACATGTTTAATTATTGTGTATATTTATCACATTGTTATAATAATTTAGTATAAATAAAATAATTTGCCGAGGTAGCTCAGTGGTAGAGCAGAGGACTGAAAATCCTCGTGTCGTGAGTTCAATTCTCACTCTCGGCACCATATAAAAATAGTCACCTAAAAGGTGACTATTTTTATATGGTGCGTTATTAACAAAACTTATTTTCGGAGTGTTATAAGAAACTTTCTGGACATTAAAATAATTATTTAAAAACAAAAACCCGACTTATAAAAGCCGGATTTTTTAATATTCAATTATCTACTATGTGATTGCAACGTTATCCAGATTGTTATCTCATTTGAGATCCGATTAGTAAAAGACTAATCTCGACCTAGGAATGATTTTGTTTCCCTTGAAAGGAGGTGATCCACCCACAGCTTCCGCTACGGGTGCCTTGTTACGACTTCGTGCTAATCACAGGTCCCACCTTCCGACGCCCTACGGCGGCGTTCGGGTGTTACCTACTTTCTTCACGTGACGGGCGGTGAGTACAAGACCCGAGAACGTATTCACGGCGACATAGCTGATTCGCCGTTACTAGCGATTCCAACTTCACGGAGTCGAGTTGCAGACTCCGATCCGAACTGGGACCAGTTTTAAGGGATTAGCTCCATCTTGCGATTTGGCAACCCATTGTACTGGCCATTGTAGCGCGTGTGTAGCCCTGGACGTAAGGGCCATGCTGATTTGACGTCGTCCCCACCTTCCTCCCTCTTGCGAGGGCAGTCTCATGTGACACTTGTAACACATGATAGGGGTTGCGCTCGTTACCCCACTTAAGGGAACAGCTCACGCCACGAGCTGACGACAACCATGCAGCACCTTCATAGCACCCTCTAAGTAATCTCCCTTTCGGGAGGTTTGCAGCTATGATTTAAGCCCAGGTAAGGTTCCTCGCTTAGTATCGAATTAAACCACACGCTCCACCGCTTGTGCAGGTCCCCGTCTATTCCTTTGAGTTTTAGCCTTGCGGCCGTACTCCCCAGGCGGGATGCTTAACGCGTTAGCTTGTTTGAACGGCACTGAGAGGGTCGAAACTCCCAATACCTAGCATCCATCGTTTACGGCGTGGACTACTGGGGTATCTAATCCCATTCGCTACCCACGCTTTCGTCTCTGAGTGTCAGGAACGTTCCAGTAGATTGCCTTCGCCTTTGGTGTTCTTACTGATATTAACGCATTTTACCGCTACACCAGTAATTCCATCTACCTCTACCGTCCTCTAGTTTTACAGTATCACGCGCAGCCTCCAGGTTGAGCCTGAAGATTTAACACATGACTTATAAAACCACCTACAGACGCTTTACGCCCAATAAATCCGGATAACGCTCGGGGCTCACGTATTACCGCTGCTGCTGGCACGTGATTAGCAGCCCCTTATTCTTCAGGTACCGTCATTTGTTCGTCCCTGATAAAAGCAGTTTACGACCCTAAGGCCTTCATCCTGCACGCGGCATTGCTCCGTCAGACTTTCGTCCATTGCGGAAGATTCTTGACTGCAGCCACCCGTAGGTGTCTGGGCAGTGTCTCAGTCCCAGTGAGCCGGGCCACGCTCTCACGCCCGGTACTGATCGTCGCCTTGGTGAGCCTTTACCTCACCAACAAGCTAATCAGCCATAGGCCCCTCTCGTGCCGCCGAAGCTTTCAATGGGAATGACCGAAGTCCCCCCATCAATATCGTGTATTAGTCCAGGTTTCCCTGGATTATTCACGAGCTCGAGGTAGGTTACCAATGTGTTACGCTCCCGTTTGCCACTAACTGTAATTTCCGAAGAAAAGCAATTCGTTTGACTTGCATGCCTTAGACATGCCGCCAGCGTTCATCCTGAGCCAGGATCAAACTCTCAGTTATATATATCTTGAATAAATTCAAGACTCTGTCCTGCACCTAAACTAGTTAACTAGTAAGGTGTATTTATTTTTTGGAATAAACGTTGCAATCACACAATAGATAATGTGTAATTGAATATTTTTATGGTTTATTTAATTGTAAAGTTCATTCTAGTTATTTTTAAAACCCACTTGGTAAAACCATGTGAGTTTCTATTAAAACCTTATAATTAACTAGCGGGCCTATAATATAAATTTATTGGGATTGTGTCAAGGGTTTATTAGGAGAAATTATGCAAACGAAACAAATTGACCATACATGTAATTTTGGGTATATTTATAGAGTCAAAATCATGTGCTTGGCATTCCCATGCATTAGGTCGGCAGGCTATAAACATGATACGACTTTCATGAATAGATAATAGCGATTAGCAATAGTTATGGATGAGAAACAGATCGACCAGCAGTTTGTCGAATTCGTTGTTCGTTCAATCGTCAACAATCCAGATGACGTTAGAACAGAGCGAAAAGTAGATGAACGCGGTGTGCTTATTACCCTTCATATCAATTCAGAAGATATGGGGTACGTAATTGGTCGGCAGGGTCAGACAGCTCGTGCGGTCCGAACACTACTCAAGATCGTTGGCGCAAAAGAAAATGCACGCGTCAACCTAAAGATCTATGAGCCAGAAGGTTCACGTCGTCCTGCTCCAGCTCGTGCTGAGTATAGCGACTCCGATCGTCCTGCTCCAGCTCGTGCTGAGTATGAGGACTCCGACGATACGTCTGTAGACGACCTTGGAATATAAAAAAACAAAAAACCAATTGCATTGCAGTTGGTTTTTTATTTGGGTGCTATTAGAATTGACAGATTGATTTTTTTAAAATATACTTTTTTGTCCTTGTTAAAATAATTTGACAAGCACAGCAAACCGGAGGCGCAAATGCTAAAACGTGATTGGAGTTCGATTGCAAAACTAATTGATGTACACACAAGGGTTGCGATTTCACTTGCAACAGATTCAGAAATACTTAAGTGTTTTGAGCTAGGATTTCCTCATTTATTTACAGAAGGTGATGATGAAGGACCGTTTAAGATTCCATTATCAATTTTGCAGCAGGCTGCAACAGAGGTCGCAGTAGAAGAGTATGGTGATGAAGAGTTTGAAGGCAATTTTTGGCTCCATCGTGGTGGGCAAAAATATCCTCATTTAAACATACCTCTTTCTCACAAGTGGGATCTTGATAATGAGGTACCAAAGCAAGTGAGTGATCAATTTGTAGGCCAAAAAGCGCTCGCGGGAATTGTTGTTACATATCTTGGTAGACAGCATTTTGTTTTAAATATGGTGTTAAGTTCTCGTCAAGAGTTTGTGGTAGGTTCTGTAATAACTAAACCACTTAGGTTCGATGAGCTATACCTCGTCCTTCTTGATTATATTGATGTTGACAAGTAAACAATCCGTCCACACTCGTCACTTCTTTTATGGGGTGATTTTTTCTTTATAAAATTTAACAAACAAGCTATCCTATACATAAATGAAAAAAGAAAAGAAGCGTTTTTTTGACGTCATTACAATTTTTCCAAATATTATAGATTCATATTCCAGTGAATCTATTTTAGGACGTGCACAAAAGAAAAACATAATTTTAATTAAATCCCACAACCTTCGTGATTTCACAAAAGATAAACACAAGACAGTAGACGACACTCCTTATGGAGGAGGTCCTGGAATGCTGATGAAAGTAGAACCTTTTGATTTGGCTGTAAAAAAAGTTAAAAAAAGGCTTAAAAAAACAAGAATTATAATGACTGCTGCATCTGGCAAAAAATTTACTCAAAAAGATGCTAGACGTTTATCTAAGTATGATCAAATAATATTTTTGTCAGGTAGATATGAAGGTATTGATTATAGAGTGCAAGAAAATATCGCAGATGAGGTATTTTCTGTAGGAGATTATGTACTTACAGGTGGGGAATTGCCTGCACTTACAATGATTGATGCGATTTCAAGAATGGTCCCAGGAGTTCTTGGTTCAAAAGAATCGTTAAAAGCAGAGTCACATACAGAAGAGGGTGTAATGGAGTATCCTCAATATACAAAACCTGAGGTTTACAAAAAATGGAAAGTACCAGATGTGTTATTGAGCGGTCATCATAAAAAAATAGAAGAGTGGCGTAAGAAAAAACAAAACAAAAAATAAAACAACCGGAGAAATCTCCGGTTGTTTTATTTTGCAGCAGTTTTCAATTGTTTAGTTTAAATTTGCTGAATTAAATACAACACCAAATGGTTTGCAATAAATAATAACAGATTTAAAATCAAGACCATGCTCAAGTGCAGAAAATTCGTAATTTTGATTTCCTTTATTTCCTTTTAATTTACCAAGCTCAATATATTCTCCAAGATCATCTGAAGAACGAACGTTTGTTTTTTTTGAAAGTAATACTCGTAAATCTGGGCCATTTAGCACGTCTAAGTCTTCAATTCTAAGAGTGCCTGGTCCATCACCTTCTGTTCCATATAATGACACAGAACCACTTCCATGATGGGCAACATCTTCAAAGGTTCCTTTACTAACCAAGTAACCTGTGCCATTGGCGGGTTCGTTCATTTCAACTTCTTGATCAATTTCATTCATCTCATTTTCAAATTCTTTCATTATTTCTGAAGAAAGTTGGTCCTCAAGATTCATGACAATAGGTGTGTCATCAACAGTATCTTCTGTATTCACCGGAAGTTCATCTGAAACTGCTATTGAGAATTCTTCATTTACAACCTTATCAATAAACAAAGGTGAAATAAGCCAATAAGCTACACACAGGCTAACAAGACCTACGATAATTCCAACTTTTTTTTTCATATACAACTTATAGATTAGGGATTTTGAAACTTATTTTTATTTTTTATCTTGAGCGGCGTTAGTCTCAGTAGTCTCATCCTTAACTATCTCTTCTTTTGGTTCATTTGTAGTTTCATCTTTTGTTTCTGCTTCAGCAGGAGTCTCTTCTTTTGGCGCAGCTTCTTCAGCCTTTGCTTCCTCAGCAGCTTTTGTAGTCTCAGCTTCAGCTTTCTTTGCAGCAGCTTCTTCTGCTTCTGCAGCTTTCTTTGCAGCAGCTTCTTCTTTAGCAGCAGTCTCAGCTTCAGCTTTCTTTGCAGCAGCTTCTTCATCCTTAGCTTTTTTCTCTACAATCTTTTCCTCAATTTTAGCTGTTCGTTTTTTACTAATATGTGAAGATGTTCTTTTTTCACCTTCAATAACTTTTTCACCTACAAGAAGATTCCATACAGTATCAGTTGGCTGAGCACCTTTATTGATCCAGTACTTAATACGATCTGCTTGAACCACAAGTTCTTTAGGTTGTTTTCGTGGATTGTAATGTCCAAGAATTTCTACTGATCTTGCCCATGGATCACGTTGTTTAGGCATGACAACTATACGGTATGTTGGGGCCTTCTTTTTCCCAACCCTTGAAAGTCTAATTGATAACATAGTTTAAATGTATAAATTACAAGTATTTAAGTGTAAATACGTAGATTTTAAGATATTAATCAAAGCGTACTTACTTATATGTATTAATAATAATCACGAGCGATGTGACGGTGGGGAAAGGATACGTAAAAAAAACAATTTAGTCAAGTTCGGATTGATCTTAACAAACTACTAAATTAAGCTAATCTTAGCATAATCTTTGTCAGTACCTCTTGACAAACTTGTAAAAACATGCTATTATACACGTATTAAAGATGCAAAAGCTCATTAAAAACTATTTTGGGGAGAGAGAAACCACAAACTATTAATGAACGCTTAAATATGCATATTTTGCTATAAAAGCTACCTTAATGGTTAAAAATCGATTATTTGATGTTTCTAAGAAATTTCCAGTAATCGGTTTTTTATTTGTTCTTCTAAAGTGTTCCTTGTCTGTCATGTAGAGGGTGTGTTGATGTTGTATCGGCATGGCTCTGCATTCACCAGACAAGGAGGGTTTTTACCCATGAAGAAGACCATTATTCCCGCAATCGCTATTATCAGCTTGACCGCACTGCTTCTCGGTGCAAACTTCGCATCTCAGAGTGTTGAGAAGGTGTCTGCAACGATCAATCACAATACTCAATCCTCTGCTGAGAGGCTGACCAATGATGTCAGTCCTTCCGTAGGAGACCGAGATGGGGTTGTTCATGCAGATTTCGATCACGTCGATGAGAATGGTGCGCTGCATTTTGCACCAATCATGATCATCGGCAATCCGGATGCAGATATGTCTGCATATGAGGATTTTTCTGAGTACGAGAACGCTGATAACGCGACTGTTATCGAGTTCTCTGATGAGGAAGCTGGTGAGATCGTTGTGTCGCTTAAGACCCTCGATCATGACATTGAGCAGTATCGGCTTGCCGGTCTGCTTCTTGATGACTAGCCTTAGTCTCAGCTCCAGTCATCTCAACTGCCCGTACCTCACATGTGATACTTCTCACATGTCAGGTACGGGCCTTTACCTGAGAGCTTGAATGAAAATTCAAGATATCAGGTAGAGTGCTTGCGTGTGGTAGGTGCTCTTTAAAAGAATCAGACAAAGTGCATTTGCACTATGTCTAGTTAGAAGAAAAGGGTTTATCCCAATGCAGAAGTTGTTTTTCTTGATCTTGTGTTCCGCTCTGTTTGGAGCGGCTGTTAATCCCAAGAGTCTGGAGCTTGTGGAATCGAGCATCAAAGTCCTTACCCCAGGTAAGGGATTTGTGGAGACGATGATTCCTAATGCATACACCACGACCAAAATCGACATCAATCAAGGAAAGGTAATTCCCGCATTGTATGTTGGGAAGAACTCCAAAGGCGAAATTACAATTATGAACGACTAAAAATACTGCCCAGTGGCTCACATCTATGCAATCTAGCATAGAAGGTGAGCACTGGGATATGACCTGAGTTTTTGAGTAATATTCGAGACATCAGGTTGTAACACGTGCGGTTGGTATGTGTTTAAAAAAAATAAAGAATGTTCGCAACGCGAGCATTTTATGCTGTGAGAACTGTAAAATGTTCAAAGAACTTCTACTGGTTTTATTGATTGCTGTAATTATTGGCGCAATGACGGTCATCGGACTAGAAGATCGATTTTCGGTAAAGTTGTTGATCTGGGTTGGGGTCATGTTTTGCACTTCTGCTATTATGTGCTTCGGACATGTTGGCAAAAGCTCTATACAGATTGATAGATGGGTAAAAACCCTACTATTGTGTGTAATAGCACAATTCGTATACATCTCTTTGTATTAAAAAATCTAGCCTGTCTTTAGTAATAAAACTAGACGGGCATTCATCTGAGATCTTGATTCAAAATCGAGACATCAGGCGGCTCCTCCTCCTCTTTAGTTATGGAGTAGGAGTAAACTATAATCCTCAGCAAAGGAAAAAATGCTGTATATCAAGAAGCGTTGAGAACCTAATCGTTCGCTCAGCGTGGATCGGTTTAAAAACCAAGGAACGATCGTCGTACCATGCTCTCATACTAAGTATGAGGTCGGACAATACCGTAAAACAAATGAGCCGTATCCGTTTTAATGGATTCGATAAATTGTTTATTCGGTAGTTCAGAACGTAGGACAAAGCATGGAGGGTGTGTGTCACATCCTAAACTTACGGGAGATGCCCGCATATATGATACTGGCAATTTCGCCAAATAATTCTCTTTCAAGCAGAAGTTTGGGAGACAAACAATAAGATGTATAAGAAATCGTCTTATTATGGGGTAACAGGCTTGATTAGATAAAATTAAACGTTCGGGGTCTAAGACATATCACTTGCCCGGACGTGGATACATAAAAAGTGGTCGGTGTACTATGCGTGGCTGATTGATAGAGAGTGGGGAAAAGGTGCAAGTCGGACTGAGCATGAGCTCTACTGATATGAACTGAGTACGTAGCGAGGCTATCATGAAAGCTCTCTGATGATTATCGGGCAACACGCCATAAAAAATCATCAGAACACCGTTAGGGTCGCGCCAAAGCATAGAAGGTTAAAAAGATTCGTGAAACCTTTGAGGGTGTGGAAACTCAATATACGAATCAAAAGGCGTTTTGTGTTTCGCCCAACAGAACACTCCTGGACATGGAGGTTAATGTCCACTCGGCGGTAGGGTTCCTTTGAATCCTACCGCCATTTACTTGATACCTTGAGTATTTACTCGAGATATCAAGTAAAAGATAATATTACATAAATATACATCGATTGATTCTGTGAAATACTTCGCAGTATCTGAGATGTTCATTTTAGCAGCTTCGGTTGCAACAACGATTTCCTGCATTAGTCAGGATGAAAGAAGAGAATGATGTTTAGTTTTAAACTCATTACATTTGCTTCCCTTTGTGCAATGACGTATTGCGGAAGCATACCTGAGATTCCCGGATGCGCTCTGATTGGCCTTTGGATTTTCTGTGTTGCTGCATCGACAGGCTTCATTGCCAAACTCGGTCGCTTCATTATTGAAATGATTGATTGGTCATTCGAACCTGCACCATTTCTCATGTTCTCTATCTTTTTCACATATGTTGGCTTCGAGTATGATTTATTTGCTGGATTCATTGCTACTTGCATAGCTGCATGGGCAATAGTCAGATTCATGATATATGAAAAAACTGAGAAGGATAAAGTGGCGGCATAGTAAGATCAGTGCAAGGATGATGATAGTTTGTATTTTCCTTGAGAACATTACATACATTCACCACACGTACCTCTGTGCGGAATAATGAATTATTAAAAGAGGTTCGGCTGAAATGCCGTGAAAGAAAGACTGTGTCTGAATTAGATAAACTGCTTAAGCAGTTTGAAGAGGCTGACAAGCAATTGGTAGAACTCTTGAAAGCTATCAATGTATCTGCCGGAGAGAATGAACGTACAAAGGCGTTATACGATTCGGATCTTGACCCTAGGAAGGCATGTGATTTTATCCACTTCAACTTGGTGGAAAGCATTTTGTCTACTGGAGTAGAAGCATGAGCGATCTGTTTGTTGAGATGATTAATAATCCTTGGTTGCTTTGTACAATTGCAATTCCTGTTAAGGGAATGCATGTTGTACTTCAGCACGCGATTTCGCCAAAAAAGGATTTGGATGGACCAGATCCGTCTGATAGTAAGGCGAAAAAAAAGTGGCTTCAATCGTTGAAGGATGATTTCAAGAAGTCCAATAAGAGTTGAAAGGTATGCTGTGTCAGATAAAGATATGACCCCTTCCGAAATTAAAGCTTTTCTTCGTTGGAAGGTACGAGTTGATCCTTCGAATGAAGATGAGGAATTGAAGGCTACATTGAAGAACATGAAAGATCTTCAAGACGCTCTGGACAGAAAAAAGAAAAATTAGTTCATTTTAAACTGTCCCTGAAGTTTTAACTTTAGGGACCATTGACTGATTTCATGAATTTACTTCGTGAAACCTGAGATGTACTTTATTAATGAGACTTAAAGGTCACAGAAAATGGCTGATAAAAAATTGGTAGCCAGGATCAAGGAAGTTGGTGGAAAGCAAGCTGTTGAGGAATGGAAGTCTGCTGGCAAGAAAATTGATCTCGCTTGGGCGAATCTATCTGAAACAAATCTTCGAGAAGCAGATTTCTATTGTGCAAATCTCTATTGTGCCAATCTTTCTGAATCGTATCTCTCTGGAGTGGATTTTCGTAGAGCGGATCTCCGTAAAGCGAATCTCTCTGGAGCGGATCTCCGTGGAGCGAATCTTTTTAAAGCGAAGCTCTTTGGAGTAAATTTTACTGCAGCTAAAGGTTTGTCCGAAGAAATGAAGGAAAAAATCCTTAACTTGCTTCGTGAGAGCTGGGAATAAAACCCACGTTTTCTAACACTCCCCCCCCAGCTGTAGTAATGACTATAGCTGGGGGCATCGATTGATTTCATGAATACACTTCGTGAAACCTGAGATGAAAGTTTTTATAAAATTTATCTATATACTTGTACAGATTTAAGATTCTGTTACACTCTACACCTTGTGAGAAGGAACAGGTTATTATTTGAGTACTTAATATATTTTAAGTACTCAAAGGACAACCTGTAATTTAGTGGGTTGATCTATAAACTTGAGATTACAAGAAAGGAATCTCAAATGCATAAGTTCATTAGATTTCTTAGAACATTTATTGTGTCTATTTTGTTTGTTGCTCTGCTTCTTGAAATGTCATACGCAGCAAGTGAAAACAGAAGTATCTTATTTGGTGCAACAACAAAGACGTGTGAATTTGATATGCCCAGTTGGTCTATTTCAGAAGGTGTTTGGTACGGTGTAATGCACTGTAAAAATCCTGACGAGGACCTTAATTTTATTATCGATCGTGATGCAAAAGGAGCTCACACAATCACATTATCCAAAAAGAGGTTGGTTCAATAGATTAAATAAAATCCAGAGTTATTATACGGATTAACAGTTAACTTATTTAGTAAATTGTTGGTCACAAACACAAGAGACCGTCTGTAATTTAGTGGTCCCAATAGCTCTGATGTTAGTTTTATTTGATGAGCCAAGGCTTTCTTACTGGATTTTGAATGTAAAATTTCCAAATCCTGATAGGAGAGAGTATTAATAAATCTGTCACACCTCCTCAGTGTGAGAAGCAGATCAATAAATGAGGGCGACTTAAGTCGTGAAAGATAAAAATGAGAGGACGACTTCAAAACTCGTTTGATAAATATGATCAAGTTGATCGTGTTTTAGTAGAAAAGTTGGCACACAAAGGACTGTCGGTTACATACGATGAGCGTATGGCTGCATTGTTATCATTTGGTGGAGATACCAACAAAGCACTGTCAAAGATATCTCAAGATCACGGTATGTACATTTTAATTGATGTTGAGCGTGCTCACATCTATAAAGAGCTTTTGTAGATAAGTTGTTATGGAATAAACTGCAATGAATCGCAAAAAGGGCGAAGCAAAACTTGAAGCTTTTGTTCGTTGGTTTCTCAAAGGTGGTGATCAAGAGGTCGAAGATCTTTTGAGAGCAAACCGCATAATTGAGAAACGTCATGCTTTTAAAAAAGACAATACCTTTAAAAAGTAAGTACCTACTTACTGTTACTGCCTGGTCAAACAAAGTAGTTTGTCCGGGCTTTTACTTGATTGCTGGATATTTATCGAACAATCAAGTGAGAAAAGAATTGTGTGCACAAGCACATCAGGAGGTGAGATGTATTTTCTCTTTTTATTTTCTACAGTAACAATGGTTGTTGCAATTTTTTTTATTGTTTCAATCATATGTAAATCAACGAGTTTGCAAAAGCAAAAGATTACAGATTTGTGTGTATTTCTAAGCATAGTGATTTTATTTAGTGGTGCATTAACCACAGTCTTAGCAATTGTTATTACGGAGCTGTCTTGGCAAATTTTTCCAATAGTTTACTCAAGTGTTGTACTAGGAATCTCAGTTGCTGTTACCACAATGACTATTATTCTTAATAAGTATCATGAACAGTCATTAAAGTCATTCGTTGACTTTTAACACTTTCCCCAATCAAGTATTAATTTTGATTGGGGGCATCAATTAATTTCATGAATTTTTTATGAAATTTGAGATGATTTATGTGCATTTAATTATAAGTGCATTCGTTATTTACATATTTCTGCTGTGCAGATGAAAGAGGTTGTATGGAGTTTTTGATTTTTGCTGCGGCAATTGGCTACATGATGATGTCTGTTGGACGAATTGTTCCTAATTTGATGGAATATACAATGTGGGAAAAAAGAACCATGTTTGTATGTTATTTAAATGTATGTGCTTTTATTTTTTGCACAGCATCATCTGTGTCAGCAATGCTTCATTTTTTCTTGATAAGACAAGATATGTTTCAATTCGTGATTATGCTATCAGCATTTATCACGTGTTCGTCTATTGTGCTTCAGGTTACGTTGTATACTGTGAAACGTTTTCAACGAAACATACTTCACAGAAGTGGCATTGATAGAATTGATCTCTTCTGATTAATTCATTCAAAATCTACCCCAGTTACTAATTTTGGTAGCTGGGGACATTAACTAATTTTCTGAAATTTTCTGAGAATTTGAGATGTAATTAAAAAACAACCTTATTGGTTGTTTTTTATTAATCAAGACACTTGCATTGTTACCCTAACAGAACATTGTATTTTTTATCTTCTTGTTATTTCGTTTTGTGTAATATCTTTTAGCTGTACGCTTAATAATTTAGAAATACCTTCGTTATTCATTGTGACCCCATAAAGCATATCTGCTTTTTCCATTGTTGCACGGTTGTGAGTTATAATAATAAATTGACTCTTTTTTGCGAGGTCATCAAGAATCATTGCAAATCTAATTGTATTTGATTCATCTAGTGCTGCGTCTACTTCGTCTAGTACAACAAAAGGAGAAGGGTTTACAGACATGATTGCACTAAGTAGTGCAATAGATGTAAGAGCTCTTTCGCCGCCAGAAAGCAAGTTCAAGGATTTTAACTTTTTTCCAGGCGGAGTTGCTTCTATTTCTACACCAACAGTATCTTGTGAATGTTTTTTTAACGTTTTATTTATTGTTTCTTTTTCTGAATCCGTAATAGCTTCAATTGAATCTTCCGATGTTTGTTGTAGCTGGTTTATTTTTATAAGCGCTGCATTTCCACCACCAAATAAAATTTTAAAATATTCCTGAAACTTTTTATTAATATCAGAAAAGACTTTTTTGGATTGTTTCTCAATTTTTTCATCAAGTTCTTGTACTATTTTTTCTGTACTATTGATTCCTTTTTTTAAGTCTGTTAGTTGTGTATCTAAAAATTCGTATCTTTCTTTTGTTTCTTTATATTCATTTATTACCTCAGGATCTATACCCCCAATTAGTTCTAATTTATATCTATATCTTTGTATGTCTGAATAAATAGTTTCTGTATTTGTGTTTGAGATTGTGCGTGTTTTTTTAACTAAATCAGCACGATCCTTCATGAACTCACTTATTTCACGATTTAAACCATTTTGTCTTTCTTCAAATCGTGCACGCTGAATTTCAATTGTGTTTTTTTTGGATTGAAGTGTGTGTATTTCACTTTGTTTCAATCGTAGAGTTCGTTGTGACTCAATAAATTCTTTTCTCACTTTTTGTTCTTTTTGAGCATAAGAATCCATTTCATGCTCAACATTTTTTAAATTATCTAAGTATGTTTTTGAAGTTTTCTTAAGTACTGTAAGTTTAGATATTAATTTTTGGTCTGGCTTTACGTCTTCTGGATTTGGTCTTTGTAGACGTGATGCAAATTTTTCTGATCGAGCAAGAAATTCATCAAGTTCCGCACTAATTAGTTCTATGGAATCTAATTTTTTTAGGGATTTAATTCCTTTAACAACCCATTTAACTTCTTCGATAATTTTTAATAATGGAAGTGGTGCCCAGTTTGATTGTGCTCGAACTTTTGAAAGTTCTATTTCTTTTTCTGTCTCAAATTGCTCTCTTCGGTTTTGCTCAACCAACTTTTGTTTTTCTTTATAGGAGGACTGTAATTTTATAAGACCATAATCTGGTTCTGTATTTGTTTCTGTATCATTACTTAATTTATCTAATTCTGCTAATTCATTTTTCTTTTCTGTTACAGTTTTATCAATTACAGAAAATTGTTGATTAATTTCATTGACCTGATCTGATAGTTTCCACCAAAGTGTACCGTAATATTGTTTTTCAAGTTCATTTAAATTACTTTGTACTTCATCCCTTTTTTCAAGACGATCAGCCTGTCTTTTTAATGAGCGCATTCTTGGTTCTATTTCTTGTATAATCATTTCAACATCTGATAAATTTTCAAGTGTACGCTTTAGTTTAAGTATTGCAGAATGTCGTTTAATCTGAAATTGTTTTACGCCAGTAGCATCATCAAAAAATGTTTTACGTTCTTCTGGTGAGGCAACTAAAATATGATCAATCATGCCTTGCGCGATGACAGCATAGGATCTTTGCCCAACATTTGCTTGTGCTAGAAGTAGATGTATGTCAGATAATCGGGTCTTACCTTCATTTAGTAGATATTCAGAAGAACCATCTCTAAAGAGTCGTCTAGTAATAATTACTTCAGAAAAAGCGATTGGCATTGATTTGTCTGTGTTATCTAGTGTTATAGATACTTCAGCAAAACCAGATCGTTTTTTTGCTTCAGAACCAGAAAAAATAACATCTTCAGATTTTTTACCTCTTAATAGTTTTAAGCTTTGTTCACCTAAAACCCATCTCATTGCATCAGCTATGTTTGATTTACCAGAGCCATTTGGACCAACAATTGCTGTAATTGGGTGGTGTGTTTTATTGGGTGGTAAGAAATTTAATGTTGTTTTTTTTGCAAAAGTCTTAAAACCTTGCACTTCCAGTCGTTTAACATGCATATCGGCTGTATTATAACACGATTGACGATAAGGTATTTATAATATAGGATACTTTGCTATGGAATCATTTATCCATCGAAAAATTAATGACGAACTAATGAAAGCACAGAACCCTGTGTTTATTTCTGATGAGCGAATAGATGGGGATAGTTTAGGTGCGTCACTTGCTATGGTTGATTACATGAAGCAAAACGACAAGCCAAGACCAGCTGTGTATGTTACAGAAAAGGTACCAGACCAATATCTAGAGATGCCACATGTAGATGTGTGTACATATGACAAAGAAGTTTTCAATGATCCAACAATAGATCTTGTTGTTGTTTTTGATTGTTCAGATGATGTGTATGTAAGAGGTTTGTTGGAGCATATACCAAACAAACCACGAGTAATAAACATTGATCATCACAATACTAATCCACATTATGGGGACATTAATCAGGTTATAGTCGGCTCACCAGCAACTGCAGAGGTTGTATTTAGGTTTTTTGAAACAAATGGTGTAGTTGTCGGTAAGGATGCAGCAACATGTCTTTTGACTGGTTTGTGTTTCGACACAACTGCTTTTTCAAATGAAGCTACAAATGATCTTGCATTAAGTGCAGCATCAAAGTTAATTCTACAAGGAGCACGTGTACAAGATGTAATATCTGCAATGTTTAAAAATAGATCAATTGCAGCTTTACGTGTGTGGGGCACAGCACTTGAGAGATTACATTTTAATAAAGAGTATGATTGTGTGATTACTTGTTTGGTTAGGGATGATATAGAAAATAATCAGGTTACAGATGATGAGATTGGTGGTTTAACAAACTTTTTAAGTTTAGTTACAGACACAGACGCACTATATGTATTAAGGGAGACGGTTGATGGTGGAGTTAATGTAAGCATGAGATCATCTTTACGTGATGTGTCTCAAATAGCTAAACAAAATGGAGGCGGAGGTCACAAGAAAGCTGCTGGGTACACAATAAGTAATGCAAAGCTTAAGTGTGTAGATGGTGAATCTTGGAAGGTGGAGAAAGCTGTTAATTAATGATAGAGTTATTTAATATGAATTACTTAGATATAAAATCACAGGCTACAGTTGAGGATAGTATATTAATTCCTACTGTTATAGAAAAAACTCATTTAGGTGAGCGTGCATATGATATTTATTCACGACTCTTAAAAGATAGAATTATTTTTTTAGGAACAGCAATAGATGACACTGTGGCAAATTTAATAATTGCACAATTGCTTTTTTTAGAAAGCCAAGACAAGACAAAGGATATTAAATTATATATAAATTCACCTGGCGGTTCTGTTACATCCGGTCTTGCAATATATGATGCAATGCAATACGTAAAACCAGATGTGTCTACTATTTGTGTGGGAATGGCTGCATCAATGGGTGCTGTATTGTTGGCTTCTGGTGCACCTAAGAAAAGGTTTGCACTTGCAAATGCTGAGGTCATGATCCATCAGGTTTTAGGCGGTGTGTCAGGGCAGGCTACAGACATAAAGATTCATGCTGAGCGTATATTAAAGATAAAAGATAGCTTAAATGAGATACTTACAAAGCATACAGGGCAGAAAAAGGGTAAGGTGGCTCAAGATACAGAAAGAGATTATTTTTTAGATCCAAGTGAGGCAGTAAAGTACGGATTAATAGATAAAGTGATTAAATAGTGGATTTCTTGTGGAAAAATATTTTAAAAAACCGGTTTAAAAACCGGTTTTTTTGCTAAATTTAGATAAATTTATAGTATATATGAAAATTAAACAATATAAATACAAGAGTAATTGATAAAACCTCAAAAATAGGGTATTATTTATATGTTATAGATACTTGACAATTAACATAAAATAACATAGACTGAGGAGTTGTCCTTAGTCTGTTGCTTATTTCAGATTAAGAATAAATCGATCGTCATTACTTATCTGCAGGCACGACAAGCATGGGATTTCAATTAAATGGAAGCTTCGGGTTCTCGAACTTGACCTTTCCATTGATGAAATTTCTTGCCTGCAGTTGAGTTATGATGATTTTTTTTATCACAATAAGATCTTAGTCCTCTAGACAAACTTGAGCAAGTGTAAATTGTGGAAAACTAATTTTCCACTTTTTTATTTGTATTATTTTCTAAATTTTCTTTAGTGTTATCATCTTCTGAAGAAAGCTCTTCAACTCCTACTAAACAAATTTCAGGAAGTGGTCTGTAGTGTGATGTAAAGCGTGTGGTTTCAGGTTCTGTATCCTCTCTTTCTATTGTGTAATCAAAATATGCATTCGCACCAATATGTTTTGCCTGACACTTTTCTTCACCAGGTTCTAGGTCTGTGGTCTCTCTATAAATAGTTTCTCCAACAGGAATCCATCTCGTTACAGTTGGTTGATTATATGACGCTTTTCTGCCGTCTGAGGTACCCCAAAAAGTAAATTGCAATGAGTTTCTGTTCATAAAATTTTCTGCCTGAAATAGAACGTAATTTTCTGTGTCATTTCTAAATTTATAATCAGGTGCTGGCTCATATATTGTTGCATCTGTTCCAGGATTCCCATTTCTTTCATCATTATAGTAAGACACCACTAAAGAATGATTTTGTCTTTCTATTATCTCAAGTCCAGAATTCATTGTAGTTCGAAATGTGGTTGTACCAATTTGACAAAGACCACCACCAATCTCTGGTTTAATCTTCTCACCTTTAATAACCAATTCTGGTAAATATCCGTTTTCAAAGGTAAACGGTTTCAGTGCATTCACTAAAGAAAATGTGTCTCCAGGTGGAATAAGTAATCCATTAAGTAGGTTGACTCCATTTTGTATATTTATTCTTCTGTTTTTAGGACTTCCTGCATAACTGGATGTACCAACTCCTAGAACTTCAGTTATACCAAGATCATTTATGTCTTTTATTTTAATTTCAGGTTCAATAATTGTGGTAAATATATCTATATCACCAGTTGGTTCGCTAAAGGGATAATTTATAAATGAATCATAAATTTCATCTCTATTTATAGAAAGACCGTTACTACTTTTTGTAAAATCAACCACTCTGCTATTTTCGATTTCTAGTTTTGCGTCCTTGGATTTCACTTCTAAATTTTTAGCAATCTCATCTAGAAATTCATTAAATTTTTCTTTACCAATATTCACACCAGATTCATCAGGTGTAATTAATTTTGATATTTCAAGTTGGCTCAGTGTCCATGCTTTCTGTTTCTTTCCTTCATCAGGTGTATATACAAAAGTCATTGGACCAGCATTGATAATTATAAGCGCATCTTCCCCATATGTTGAAGCTTTTGAATTGCTTAGTTTAGGTTCTTGATACGACAAGACTAATTTTATTGGTGATAATTTAAGTTTGTCCAGCTGTTGTTTGAGTTCTGTGAAATATGCATCAAACATAAATTCCTGACCAGGTCGTCCATCATCAATTCCAACACTCCATCCACTATAAGTATTAGAAAATATAAATTCTGGTTCTGTGGCTAGTTGTTCAACATCGCTAAAAAGAGAGTATATACTTTCTTTGATGTTGTTATCTGATAGTTTTACATCTAGGTTTAAATTTGTTTTTTTCTGTAGACTTCTAATCAGTAAATGTAGATCTATAAAAGGATTAGGGTCGTGATTTATTAATATTGCTTTTTCAATTGTGGTATCTACTTCAAATTGAACGTATTCAATTAGATCTCCTGATATGAGAGTAGATAAGGGTATTTGCTTCTGAACACCCTGTACATCGATGGTTGATCCATTAGTAAAAATGTCATCTATCTTATCTTGTATAACCAGATTTGCACTGTATGGGTCCATTCCACTAACATCTAAACCTGCAATTATTGTATTTGGAGATAGTTTTCCAGAATATCCACGAGACCAATATAGTAGATATGAAAGTAGAATAAGTAAAAGAACACAAAAAATTAAAACAAACTTATAAGTATTTGAAAATCCTCTCGAGCGCAGTGCCGAGAGGAGATTGTGGTTATGTGAATCTTTAAAGCTCATATTTAGTTAATATCTACAACGTGTACCTTTTTGTCCATCTCAACTTTATTCATAACTATTGTTAATATACCTCTCTTGAGTGTGGCGTCAACCGTGTCTGGGTCTATGTGTGATGGAAGTATGACAGATCTTGAAAAAGAACCCCAATGGCATTCTTGAACATGCACCTGGTCTTTATTGGTCTCATTGCAGTGATGTGATCTTTCTCCTCTGATTGTAATAGTATCTTCAGTTAGTGTAATATCCAAATCCTCTGATTTAACACCAGCAATAGCAGATCTTACAACTATTGTACTATCTGTTTCTATGACATCAACACTAAGTTGGCCTTCGTCATGAGTAAGCCATGTTTCGTCAATGAAATCATTTAGTTGATTATCTGTGTTCATACAAAATGTATATTACTTAAGTTTGTAATGTCTTATATATTCATACATTGGCCCAATAGCAAAACCTACAACAGATGCCCATAGTATTTTTTCAACAGGCACACTAGAGATCATTATTGATTTTATATTGGCAAACTGCCAGAAGCCTTCTGCAATGGAAGGGGATAGGCGTATGGCAAACAGTTGCTCTAAAATAAATATAAGTACAGCCATCATAAGTCCACTCAGGAGAGCATTTATCAGTAAGTCGTGTCTTTCAATTATTATATAGACACCAATGATTAATCCTCCAGCAACCAGAGCTCTTACAGCATGCAAACCAAATACATTGGTTAAGAGTAATGCAATAGAAGCCCACAGGCCAAGAAGTGCAATGAGATGAGTGATCCAGTTAATTAGGGGGTGTTCTACTTTATAACGCTTACCTTTCAATTTAACAAAATGCTTACCAAGAAGTGCGTGGTAAATAACTGAAGCAATACCAAAAAGTGAGAATGAAAATATTAAATCCTCAATACCCATTACGATTAGTGGGTCTTTTGCTGCTAGGCTGTGATCAATTGCAACCATGAGTAAAATTGTTGGGGTTATAATTAAACCAACAATACTCATTATTAATTGTTCTTTTCTGGTATTTTTTGAAAATAAGACCAATGCAAGCCAAAGTATAAATAATGCCATTGATGTAAGTAAAAATGATTGCATATCTTTTTAATATATAACAACAATATTTTACACGAAATCTTAACAAGACGCTATTTTATTTAGACACTTTAATTACCAGCAAGATTATTCAGTTTTTTATCGTTTTATAAGCTTTTTTAATTTTATTACTCATGATATGTTTAATTCAAATTTTATATATGGATCAAAATATAAAAAAGAGGGTTGTTGTCATGATGGGTGGTTCTTCTTCTGAACACGATGTATCTATTGCAAGTGGAGAGATGGTTATAAAAAACATTCCTCAACAAAAATATGAGGTTCGTTCTTTGGTTTTAAATTACAAAGGTCAAGATTTATGGAAGTTTGAAGATTCGCTGCTTACACCATTTGAAGCTTTAAAAAAAATTAAGCAATGGACTGATGTGGTTTTCATTGCATTACATGGAATATTTGGTGAGGATGGTACAGTGCAAGCTTTGCTTGATTTTATGGACATAAAATATACAGGCTCTGGAGTGCTTGCAAGTGCGTTAGCAATGGATAAAGCTAAATCTAATGAGTTATTTTTATACCACGGAATGAATGTTCCAAAATTTATTAATTTTTCAGATTCTGATTGGGAAGAAAATTCCAAATTAGTTACTGATAACATAAAAAAAGAAATTGGGCTCCCTTTTGTTGTCAAACCGATAAATAATGGTTCAAGCCACGGTGTAATGATAGTAGATGATCAGGAAAATTTTCAAAAAGCAATTGGTAATGCATTAAAATACGGTTCAGAAATAATGATTCAAAAGTATATAAAAGGAGTTGAGGTTACATGTGGTGTGTTGTATGACGGTAAAGATGAAACAGCTCTTATACCAACAGAAATAGTTCCTCCTTCAGAATCTTTTTTTGACTATAAAGCAAAATACACACCAGGTGGTAGTGAAGAGATTACACCAGCAAGACTGTCTGAAGATTTGTTAAAAGAAATTCAGTCTATTTCCACAAAAACACACAGGTTAATTGGATGTAAAGGTTTTTCTCGTACAGACATGATAATAAGTGATGGCAATATTTATGTTTTAGAGATTAATACTATTCCAGGTTTAACTAAGACAAGTTTATTGCCCCAGGGCGCAGAAGCTGCAGGGATTAGTTTCTCAGATTTACTTAACAGGATTATAAAAGAAGCAATGAGTCGTAATTAAGTATTTCTAGTATTTTAGACCATAGAGACCTTTTTCTATTTACAAGTATGCTTAATTTAGGCAATGTAGAGTTTGATATGTATACAGGAATTATTGCTGGAAAGTTTAAAGTTAAAAAGATTGTAGACACAGAAGGTTTGCGATCTTTTATTGTAGAATTAAATAAGGATCTTATTTACGGATTAAGTCTGGGTGCGAGTGTGTCTGTAAATGGTGTTTGTTTTACTGTAACCAAGGTTGAGGGTTTGAATGTTGGCTTTGATGCAATGCAAGAGACATTAGATAAGACAACTATAAGTGATATTAAAGAAGAAGATTTTGTAAATATTGAGAGGTCAGCAAAAATTGGTGATGAAATAGGTGGGCATACAATGTCTGGGCATGTGTCCACGATGGCAAATATTATTAATATAAAAACCAGTCAGAATAACAAAGTGATGACTTTTAAAGTTGACAATGATTGGATGAAATATATTTTCTCAAAAGGCTTTATTGGATTAGATGGTGCAAGTCTGACTGTTGTTAATGCACAAAAAGAAGACGGTTTGTTTGATATTCACTTTATACCAGAAACATTGCGTAATACTTGCTTTGGAGATAAACAAGTAGGGGATAGGGTGAATTTAGAAATCGATCCATCCACTCAAACAATAGTAGATACAGTTGAGAGGTATTTAGAAAATAAAATATAAAAGTATGACTTCAAAAAATCGAATAGCAGTAGTTCTTGGTTCATTTCATAAAACAGAAATTACACAAATGTTAGATGCTGCACGTGGTGAGGCAAAAAAATTAAATTTAAAAATAGTTGAAGAGGTGTGGGTGCCAGGTTCAATTGAAAAACCATTAGCACTTAAAAGACTATTGATGAGAGACGACATTGATGCTGTGGTAGTGCTTGGTATTATAGAAAAAGGTGAAACCAAACATGGTTTTGTAATGGGTCAGGTGGTATATGATGCAATCATAAAATTACAACTAGAATTTATGAAACCAATAGGACTGGGCATATTGGGCCCATCAATTACACCGAATCAAATACAACCAAGATTAGACTCGTATGCTATTGCGGCAGTAAGTGCGGTAGATGTGATGTTAAATAAAAATGACCGGTAATAACCGATCATTTTTTTATATCTAGGGCTCCAGATTTATATAGTTCAAGTAGAGCTAGTCCAGCTGCAAGAATGGTTGGTCCTATTATTATTCCTATGTATCCAAATGTATAAATTCCACCAAGTACAGATAATAGCACCAAAAATGCATGCATATGAGTCGTTCCTTTAATAAGGTATGGTCCAAGTAAGTTATCAGCTAAACCAACAACTATTACAGACCAAATAAGTAATCCAAATGCAGAAGCAGCTGATCCTGTAAATAGTAGGTATAGTATCGCAGGAACTAATATTAATGCTGAACCAACAAGAGGAACTAGTGCAGCAAGCATTGTTGCAGCACCCCATAGTAGGGCTGCTGGTACACCAAAAATAGACATACCAATTGCTGCAAAAATTCCTTGAATGATTGCAAGAAGTAAAATTCCAAACACAACAGAACGAACGGTGTTAATTATTTTTTTCAAAATTTTTGTATCGATTGTATCTCTGAGTGGGCTAAGTTGTAGAACTTCAAGAAAGAGTTTGTTTCTGTCTACAATAAAATAGTAAAGTGCAATAAAAAATAGGAATGTATTTAGTATCAATTTGGTTGTGCTGGCAAAAACATCTCCTATATTTTCAAAGGCCCATTTTGCTATTGTTGAACCTAAGGTACCCAGGTCATAGGTTAGAACATATGTTTGCACTCCTTTCGGAAAAAGTGCTAAAAGTGGTGCAAATAATCCTCTTATTCCAGTGATCCAGTTTTGATCAGCAAAGGATGTTTTTAGCAGGTCAGATGCTTGTGTTGCCATAACAAAAAGTAAAAGCATCATTGGAATAAAAACAAGCATTACGACACCAAGTGATATTATTGCAGCAGACGTTTTCGGGTGCTTTATAAATTTATTGAATTTCTTATCTAGAGGCACGAGTACAATAGCTGCAATAAGGGCTGTTATCAGAACAAGCGCAAAAGGTTGTATTATGATCCAGAAAAGATACAGTACAACTACTGAGATTAGTAGAAAAAAACCTTGTTCAATTGTCATTGAGTGTGTCCTTCTTGCCATATATATAAATTTTACCTTAAAAATCAATTAAGGCCTAGGCAAGACAGGGAATATTGACTTTAATGATATTTTGGTTTATTATCTTCGCAGAATTCAACGTTATTTGTTATTTAGCAAATATAAAATTGAATACATTGGCTATTTAATTATGGCCCCATCGTCTAATGGTTAGGACGCCAGGTTTTCATCCTGGAAATCGGGGTTCGATTCCCCGTGGGGTCACCACAAAAAGTTCAGATTCATGCTGGACTTTTTTTGTATCTAAATACATGGATTTTTATAAATTTTATTTATTTAAATATTGACCAAAGTTGTATAAAAATTTATTATCTAAATTCATTAAGTATGGATAATATAAATAAAAATAAAACAGGTAAGATTGCTGTATTCGATTCAGGAATAGGTGGTTTAACAGTATTGGAGCATTTGGTAAGAGAAATGCCTAATTATGATTTTGATTATTTTGGAGATGTGGCTCGTGCGCCTTATGGAGACAGGTCGGTGGAAACAATAATAGAATTTACAGAACAGTCAATTAGATTTTTATTTGAAGAAGGTGCAGAGATTGTTATATTAGCTTGTAACACATCGTCTGCTGTGGCGTTAAAATATTTACAAAATAAATTTTTAAGTACACCTAAATTTAAGAATAAAAAAATATTAGGAATAATAAGACCAACAGCAGAATTTGCGGTAGAAAATACAAATGCAAAATCTTTAGGTGTAATTGGTACAGCAGCAACAATCAAATCTGGTGCATGTAAAAAGGAATTATTAAAGATCGATAAAGATTTGTCTGTACTTTCCGTACCATGTCCTTTATTAGCACATTTAGTTGAAGAAGGACTTGAAGATACCGAGATTGCTATCAATGCGTGTAAAATGTACATGTCTAAATTTGATAACACCTTAATAGATACGCTTATTTTATCATGTACACATTATCCGTTTTTAAAAAACGTTATTCGTAGTGTGACAGGTCAAGATGTAAACATACTAGAACAAGGGCCTATTGTGGCAATAAAAACAATTGACTACTTAGATAGAAATAGAGATATTGAGTTACGTTTAAGTAAAAAAAGCAAGATTAGATTATTTACTTCCGATCAACCAGAACGTTTAAGGAAATTAGGTTCCAAGTATTTTACCGGTGATTTAACTAATATTAGAAAAGTTGGTTTGTCAGACGGTGGTAGATTTGTATTGGTAAATAAGTGCAGGTAGTATATTTATGTTATGAGAATATTAGGGATTGAATCAAGTTGTGATGAAACATCTATAGCCATTGTTGATGAGAATGGTGGTAGTTTTAAAATTGAAAATCACATACTTGCATCACAGATCGATGTACATGCAAAGTACGGAGGTGTTGTTCCTGAAATTGCTGCACGAGAACATGTTGTGAATATATTTCCAATGCTAGAACAAGTCAATGTTCCAAGAGATGGTAAGGGCATTGATGTTGTTGCTGTAACTTCAGGTCCTGGTTTGGCGCCAGCGTTACGAATCGGTGTTGAGTTAGGTAAGTCTTTGGCTTGGATGTGGAATAAACCTCTTGTAGGTGTAAACCATCTAGAAGGACACATATATTCAGTTTGGTTGAATAAGGATGGTGTGCAAAATATTCCACAATTCCCAGCATTGTGTCTTTTGGTTTCAGGGGGGCACACAGAACTAATCTTAATGAAAGATCATGGTAGTTATGAATTGATTGGTATGACTCGTGATGATGCGGCTGGAGAGGCGTTCGACAAGGTTGCTAAAATGTTAGGACTTAAATATCCAGGCGGTCCAGAAATAGCAAGATTGGCCATTCGTGGCAACAAAACTGCAATTAAATTTCCACGACCAATGTCATCGTGTGATAACTATGATTTTAGTTTTTCTGGATTAAAAACTGCGGTAATGAATCACATAAAAAACAATACAATGGATTCAAAAGAAGATATTGCAGCATCATTTCAACAAGCTGTAATTGACTCACTTATAAACAAAACACTTAGTGCAATGGAAAGACATAACCCCAAATCAATAATTCTTACTGGTGGAGTTTCTGCAAATACAGAATTACGCACTACATTAGAATCAAAAGTAAATATACTAAGTCAAGATACTTTATTTCATGCACCTTCTTTAGATTTAACAGGTGACAATGCTGTAATGATTGCTGTTGCTGGTAGTTTTCGAGCAAAGAAAAAAGAATTTACAAACCCACTTACATTAGTTGCTAATCCAAATATGAGACTTGCATAATATGGAGTATATTTCATCATCTGCAACAGAGACAAAAGCAATTGCATCTAAGTTTGCAAAAAATATTAATGCAGGCGATATTATTTTTTTAAATGGTGATTTGGGTTTTGGTAAGACTACATTTGTTCAGGGTGTGGCAGAATATTTTAATTATACAGATCCTGTTCGTAGTCCTACATACACATTTATAAATACTTATAAGATAAAAAACAAAAACATAAAGCAAATAGTTCATATTGATTTGTATAGAATTAATAAATCAAGTGAATTAACTCAGCTTGCATTAGAGGAGTATTTAAACGATGAATCATCAGTTGTATTTATTGAATGGCCAATGAAAGAGGTTGGTGATATTATTACAAAACAATATACTTCCATTAAGTTTGAGTATTTAAATAATGAAGAAAGAAAAATTATAATTAATTATATGAGAGAACACAGAGGTTCGAGAGAATTTTATTCAGGAAAATTAAATGAGAGAGACATGTTGGGTGAATACAGGCCAACTGCTGAATATATAAGAAAATATAAAGAGTTATCTAAAGACGGTAAGTATCTTCCGTATAGGCAATCTATGGATTTAGTTCGTGAATATCATGCAGAAGATCCAACTAATCCAAGTAAGCCTTTTGCAAATGAATTACGATTATCAATAGCAGAAGAGTTAGGTCTTGAAACAGAGCAAGACATGGATAGATTAAAATTTTTTTCTGCAGTCAACAGTGGAAGTTTGGATTTTCACCATGGTGTAGATGCATGGATTGAACTTTTACCAAAAGATAAAAGTGAAAGATCTGCGATAGTAACAATGGATGTTACATTGCGTGAAACAGTAGGTAAGTCAGACAAAGCAGATGTAATAATTGGACAGGTGCCAGATCCATCAGAAGATGAGAAAAAATTTATGGAGCTAGTTTATGAGGAGTATGGTCCTGATATAGCTGGTCAGATTCAACAACAAATATAGACTTTATACATAAAACCATCTATTTCGCATAGATGGTTTTATGTATTGACAAAATCTCTGATTATATGTAAGTTTATTAGCTCCAAAACGTATTTAGAATGATTGGAGGATTTGTAAAATGACAAGTTTTAGTGAAAGAGAATCATTTTCTTTATGTTCTGTTTGTGGAACAGGAAGTCGTAATGGGCATGTGATGATTTGTACTGACTGTGTTAGTCCAGATCAAGTGCGTACATTTTGCAGAAAATGTAACGTGCGCCACAACTTAACAGTTAACAAAGCAGCTGATTTATTTGGTGCGGCAGGCATTAATGTTGTTAAAACAGGATTGGTATATTGTTTTGACAACGGATGTCCTCAATGTAGTCCTTTCAACCACGTTGCACCACTTGAGTTTGAAGTTGTGGGTGCGGAGTTCGGTCCTGGCTATCTAGCATGAAACTAGATAGCCTTTTTATTTATTCAGCACCTGCAACTCTCATCACCTCATCAATTGTTGTGAGTCCTGTAATTATTTTAAGAACACCATCTTGTTGCATGGTTACCATACCTTGTGTTTTCGCAAGTTCACGAACCTCATATTCTGATATTTGTTCTGAAAGTGCTGCTTTAATTTCATCGCTCATTGTAAGAACTTCATAAATTCCAACCCGTCCTTTATATCCAGAAGAATTACATTTTTCACAACCCTTACCCTTCAATGTCTGCCATTCAGATTCGGGGGGTATGGTCTCACCAGAATTTGCAGGAATTTTTGATAGAGATTGTTTTATATACTCCATTTGTTTTTCATCCAAAGTAGTAGGCTCCTTACAGTTCTCGCATATTCTACGCAGAAGCCTTTGTCCAATAACAGCATTAAGCGCCGGTGCTAGTAAGAATGGTTTTATACCCATTGAAATAAAACGTGGCAGTGCACCAGCTGCATCATTTGTATGAAGAGTTGAAAGCATCATGTGACCTGTTAAGGCTGCATTGATTGCAACCTCTGCAGTTTCAAGATCACGAATCTCACCAACCATAACCACATCTGGGTCTTGCCTAAGAATAGAACGAAGACCAGATGCAAAGGTATATTGTTTAGAATGGTCAATTTGAGATTGGTTTATGCCTTCCAGTTTATATTCTATCGGATCTTCTAGCGTAATAATCTTTTTATCTGGTGTATTTAACTTACGCAATATTGCATATAAGGTTGTGGTTTTACCTGATCCTGTTGGACCAGTTGTTATTACCATTCCGTGAGGTTTTTCAATTTGAGCAAGTAGTTTTTTTGAAATTGCTGGACGATAACCAAGTTGGTCGAATTCAACACGAATAGAACCTGGTTTTAATAGGCGCATCACTACAGACTCTCCCCATGTCGTTGGAATTGTAGATACACGTACGTCTGTGTCTCCGTCTTTTAGAAAAATTGTAAAACGTCCATCTTGAGGTCTTTCAGTTACGTTTATTTTTAATCCACTAATTAACTTGATTCTAGAAATAATTTTTTTCCACAAATCATGGTCTAATGAAGCTATCTCTTGAAGTATTCCATCAACTCTAAAACGAATAGCTATTTTAGTTTTTTCAGCTTCAATATGAACATCAGATGTTCCTAGCTGAAGTGCGGCGGCCATCACTATCGTCATTATTTCACTAATAGATGCATCCTTTAAAACATTTTGTACATCTGAAAAGTTTTTAATTTTATCTTGATATTCTTTTAATTCTTCATCAGTAACTTTTACACCCTTAATTATTTTTTTAATTTTGGGCAACGCTTCATATGCCTTTAGTGCCACACGTAAGCTTTCATCTGAAATTTTATATAAAGCACCATTAGCTTTTCTCCTTTCTTGCATTTGAAATAAAAGATCCTTTACCTCTTGGTTTTCTGGATTGGTTGAAGCAATTCTAATTTCTGGTCCAGTAAATAAAAAACAAACACACTTTAATTTCTTGGCCTGTTCAAGTGGAATTTCTATGAGCGCTTCAGGTGATATGGGGAATCCGACAAGATTTATGTAATCAAAACCAATCTGATTAGCAATTGTTTGTGCTTCAGTTTCTCTTTCCTTTAAGCGTACTTCGTGCATTTTATTTTCAAACTTTTCAACAACAGTTTCTTGCCCTGGGTCACTTTTAGTGGCAGTTTGGTCAGCACCGGTATACTTAATCAAATCTTCTATACTTTGAATATCATTCGACATAAATAAAACTAGGAGTTATGTCTCCTAGTTTACTGTTTTTTATACTCTTTTTCAATTTATGATCTAAATATTCGTAATAATTTAGAAAATGCTATATTAGCGTAGTTTTTATGTATTGCATGTTGATAAAATCTATACCATGCATTGTATTGAAAAGATACGATACCACCAGCAAAAGCAACTATAATTACTAAGAATAATATTCCAAAAATAACGTTCGCTGCTAAAAATATTTGATATGATCCTGTGAACAATGCTGCAGAATATATTAATGCATAAGGGATTAATAATAATGTAGATGCAAGAAGAAGTGTAATACCAGAGAATAAAACTATTGAAAATAATAATAATCCAAATTCGAATGCGGCCAACCATTGTTTGTGAATAACTTTTAATGCAACATGCAGTGCATTAACAATGGAAGATCCGTGATCGACAATGTGAATCATTGTAATCATTGCAAGTATGTTAATTAAAATTATTAAAGGTATGAATAGTAGTGTTTGCAGGAACATCAAAGAAAAACTGAATACAGATGTCTTGATGATATAAAGCAATACTGGCAGAGAGAACACTACGGTTAATACAGTCATTAGGGTTTTTGCGAGTATGTCTATTGTCAGGATTCGTATAAAATATTTAGGTGCTTTTTTAAATACTAGTTCTCTATGCTTAATTTTTTTATTTTCAGCTGTTAGTATTAATACAGTTTGTGAATATACACCAGCAAATGTAAGTAGTATAAATAGAGCTACAAACATTATGAGGATAAGTGTTGATCGTGATGGTCCTAGTGTAAGCAGTTGCTCAATATATTGTGCAAAAAGTGTGTATCCAAAAAAGGAACGATCCATTAATTGATCAAGCAGTGTGCCTGTTTTGTTGACACGTTGCAGTGAGCTTATTGCGATATCCACTACTCCACCGGTTGAAATTAAACCAGCAAATATACCAAAAACCCACAAAGTCTTATGTTTCAAGATCTGCTTGAATGAATTAGCAAATATCTTTCTGTAGACTGTTGTGGGTTTATTTGTTGGCATATTCCTCCTTAAATTTATTTAGCTCTGCTAGTAGCAGTTATTCACTTGATTCAAATAGTGCTTCAAATTCTTCTTTTTCAATAGTCTCATTTTTTAGAAGTGTTTGAGCAATCTTATCAAGGTATTTTTTTTCTGTTCTAATTATATCACGAGCCTTCTCCATTGCGCTATTAATAAGTGAACCAACTTCCTCGTCAATCATTTCAGCTGTTTTTTCAGAGTAGTTTCGTTTTTCGTGAATGTCTTTTCCTAAAAAGATCATTTCTTGAGATTCACCAAATACACGTGGACCTAGTTTTTCACTCATACCATAACGAGTAACCAAGTCTCTGGCCATGCTAGTACATTTTTTTAGATCATCTGATGGGCCTGTTGTAATATCTCCAAATGTTTCTTTTTCAGAGACTAATCCACCAAGAAGCACGGATAAGTCGTCAATAAATTCGCTTCTTTTATGCATTCTTTTATCTTCTGTTGGTAGTTTTAAGGTATAACCACCAGCAGATCCACGTGGAATTATAGATATTTTATGAACAGGATCAGTATTTTCAAGCATGTGTGCAACAAGAGCATGACCTGCTTCGTGGTATGCAGTAACTTTTTTCTCTTCTTTGTTCATTATGTAACTTTTTCTTTCTGGTCCAAGCAAAACTTTTTCAATTGATTCTAATATGTATGATTGTACAATTTCTTTTTCATCTTTTCGTGCAGTTAATATTGCAGCCTCGTTAAGTAGATTGTTTAGGTCAGCTCCGGAGAATCCAGGTGTTCTTTCTGCTGCACGTCTAAGATTTACATTTTTTGCAAGAGGCTTATTTTTTGCATGTATGTTAAGAATCGCCTCTCTGTCTTTTATATCGGGTAAATCAAGCATTACTCTACGATCAAAACGTCCAGGTCGAAGTAGTGCAGGGTCAAGTACGTCAGGTCTGTTTGTAGCCGCAATAACAATCACTCCTAGGTTAGGATCAAAACCATCCATTTCAACTAAGATTTGATTTAGAGTTTGTTCACGTTCATCGTGTCCACCTCCAAGGCCAGCACCTCTTTGTCGTCCTACTGCATCTATTTCGTCAACGAAAATAATACATGGTGCAGATTTCTTTGCTCTGTTAAAGAGATCTCGTACACGTGATGCACCCACACCAACAAACATTTCAACAAACTCAGATCCGCTAATATGGAAGAATGGAACTTCAGCTTCACCTGCAACAGCTCTTGCCAAAAGTGTCTTACCGGTTCCAGGACGCCCCATCAAAAGTACGCCTTTTGGAAGTTTTGCTCCCAGATCAGAGAATTTTTTTGGATTTTTTAAAAACTCAACAATTTCTTCTAGTTCTGTTTTTGCTTCTGCAGAACCAGCTACATCTTTAAAAGTCACTTGTTGTTTTTTGTCTTTGACTTCTCGTGCGTTACTCATTCCAAATGACATTGCTCTGTTATTTGCACCTTGCATTTGTTTAAACATGAACCAGAAAATAAATATCAATATAATCAAAGGTAAGAGTGAAGGTAATATCACTCCAAGAAAATAAGATTTTGTACTACGGTCTTTTACGGTTATGTTTGAAGCTTTTAATTGTTCTGAGCTAATTCCGTAGTCGATTAATATTTCAGATAATGAAGCAGCGCCTTCTTTTCTGGTTTTTTGTTCGGTTCCATCAGTTAGTCTAACAGTTATTTCAGACCCTTCTATGTCAATTGCTTCAATTACACCATTCTCTATACCACTTACCAATGTAGACATGTTTATCTTTTCTGGTTTTTGAGTGTTTAAAGAATATGATGAGAAAATTGCTGAAATAACCAGTACTGATAATATTGCTAGAATTATATTCTTTGAAAGAGGTTTCATAGTTTATTCGTTCTCCTTATTAGCTTCTTCGTTATTATTTACCTCCACATTTGTTGTGTCTATTTTTTTTTCAGTTACTGGTTCAGTTTCAGATTTAGTTTCTGATTCAACTTCGTTTGTACCATCTTCTGTTTTGGTTTTTTCTGCTTTAGATTCATTTATTTTATTTTGTGCAGCATTGTCTCGTTCTATAATATCTTCTAACTTTTCATCCATGGCTTTTATTGAAAGTCCAAGCCTATGTTCTTTTGCAGAAATTGAAACAATTCTAAACTTCAGTCTGTCACCAGTTTTTCCTATCTCTGATACGTCATCAGTTGGTTTACTCGATAGTTCACTTACATGTGCAAGACCATGAATTTCATTGTCTAGTTCAATAAAGAAACCAAAAGGATTAACTTTTAAAACAGTTCCTTCAACAATGTCACCTATTTTATAAAGTTCCTCCACGTTGTGCCAAGGATCTTGTAATAACTTTTTCATTGACAGGAATATTTTACTTCCCTCGATTCCTATTATTTCTGCCTTAACAGTTTCATTTATTTTTAATAGATCGCGTGGGTGATCAATTCGTTGCCACGCAATTTCTGATATATGAACCAGACCTTCAATTGAATCAAATTTAATAAATGCACCAAAATCAGCAAGTGCTGTAACTTCACCTTCAACTGCATCACCTACTTTATATTGAGATAGAACATTTTTCTGTTCATCTTCCCAGATTACTTTTTCTGAAACAATTAGCTTTTCATCTTCTTTATTGACATCAAGTACACGTACCTTCATTTTTGATCCTATATAACTCTTAAGTTTTTCTAGTATCTTTCCTTTGTCACCACCACTAACACGGGGGTAGTGTTCAGGAGAAAGTTGAGAAACAGGTAAGAATCCAGTTACATGCTGTAAGCTTATAATTAAACCACCTTTATTTGCTTCTAAGATTTTTGTATCAACAGCTTCACCGGTTGTAAATAATCTTAATAGCTCATCCCATGCTTTCTGTTGTCCAGCAAATCTAAATGAAAGTTCCATTTCACCATTTTCATTTTCAATGTCAATAACAGTTGCCTCAACTGATTCACCTGGTTTTAAGTTGCTGTATTCTGTACTTTCAGCAAATATTTCTCTTCCTCTTACAACACCTGTTGCAATACCTCTAATATCAATACGGACCTCTTTTCGTCCTGTACCGATTATGGTTCCGTTAACCACATCACCTATTTTGGGTATATTTAAATAATTTCCCTCCTGAAGTAGTTTTTGGAATTCTGAAATCGTATCTTTTGACATATGTGTTCCGCAAGACGGTTATCAGCTTAATTTAGCCAAATTCGGTCCAGTACGGTGCTAATAATTAATAATATTTAACGACGCGATTGTAGCTGAAAATAAGTAATTTGGCAAGGGTTTGCTTGAATAAATGGAATTATTTAAGCATTGTCAACAAAAGGTCTATGAAGTAAGATAATTTAAATAATTAAATATATTTATTTACGTATGTCACACCCACATCAGTCAATGCTTGATGAATTTAAGTATGCATTTGATCATTTTGTGCCAACATTGCCAGATTCAATAAAGGATGAAGCAAAAAGTATACATTCTAAGTTGTTGAACGATCAGTCATCTGATGAAGTTGCTATAAAAAAAGTATTTCACGATTTGGGAATTAAGGAATATCCACATCGCAAAGCCTATGAGGAGCTAACTTTAGAAAAAGGAGCTGCACGTCTAATCGAACTAGTGTTAGAGCATGTAGATGCTTCAGTGATAAAAATAATAAAACCACATTTGGATTCAGGAGTAAGTTTAAATGAGTTGGTTTCTAGTGATATGTTTGATACAAAACTAACACCAGAAGAAAGGTATCAGATTGAAGATGGTGTATTAGTTGGAAAAAGCAAGTTGGCAGAAGAGCTTAAGGGTGACATAAGTGATCAGTCTGATGAATATAAGAACTTGGTAGAAAAATGGACGAAGAATGCTGAACAAATTGATTTAGCAATAAATAAACTTAAAAAACTTGAGCAGTCAGGGACCGCTGATCAGAAGCAGGAAATTGAAAATAAGGTTAGTAGATTCAGAGAAGGTTTTTTATTAACAGAAAGAGACCCTGTACTTTTAGAGGTAGAAAAAGAGACAGAGTATTGGGCTGACACGCTATCTCAAGAGTAATTAGTTTATGTTGTTATTTAGGGGGTTCCATGTTAATATTGCCTCATATTAATGTTTAAATCCTTTTGTTTTTAGTTGAATTTATGCAAATTTCTTGGCACGGACTATCTTGTTTTGAGATAACAAACAAAGTAAACAATAAAGAAGTAACAATAATTACTGATCCTTATCAGAACACAACTGGATTACGTATTCCAAGAACATTGGAGTCTGACATTGTTCTTTCATCACATGATGAAGAAGATTCAAATAACATAGCTGCAGTTGCCGGCACACCATATCTTATAGATCAACCAGGTGAGTATGAGGTAAAGGATATTTTTGTATTTGGTATTAATGCAAAATTAAAACGCACAGAACAAAATAAACCTGTTAAAAACATGATGTTCAGAATTGAATCTGAAGGTATGCATCTTGCTCATTTAGGTGCTTTAGATAGGATCTTAACAGATGAGGAATTACAAAGGTTACAAAATGTAGATATTTTAATGATCCCAGTTGGTGGTAACAGAGTAATGACTCCAAAGGTTGCTACGGAGGTTATTTCACAGATTGAGCCGCGTGTAATTATTCCAATGACACACCATACAGCCAATGTAAAAGAAGATTTAATGAATGTAAGTGAATTTTGTAAAGAAATGGGTGTTTGTAGAAATGAAGAGATGAATAAATTTAGGATACAACGTAAAGATCTTCCAGAAACAGACATGCTCATTGTTACACTTAATAGGTAGATATGTCAGATGCCAAAAAACCCATAAGGATAAAAGAGGCAGATAAAATTCACGGCATACACTTCTGGTTGGTATTAATAGTTGCATTAATCATAATTATTTCTGGTTGGTTTTTTACTGTAAGAAAGGTTGTGGTAAATGATTTTAAAAATGTTGGTGTAGAAATTAAGTATTCAGCAAGTTCAATAAAAAGTGATATAGATACTGTAAAAAAAACCATTAAACCTTTAGATGTAGAGACAACGCAAATAAAGAGTGCGTTTGAGAATGTGGTTAATGTATTTAATTTAACAAAAGAAAATTATCCAGTAATCATTGAAAAAGTTAAGGAAAAAATTGAAACTGAAGAGACAAATAACATCAAATATGTCGAAGAAGAAACAACAAAGCAATAAACAAAAACCTGAAAAAGAGGTTGATTTGGTTGGTACAATCCAAAATCAAAGTTTAGCAGATGAGATGCAAAATTCTTATCTTGACTATGCAATGTCAGTAATTGTTGGGCGCGCACTTCCAGACATAAGAGATGGTCTCAAGCCTGTTCATAGAAGAATTTTATATTCAATGTGGCAAACAGGCCTTCGTTCAAGTGCAAAGTTTAAAAAGTGTGCAACTGTGGTTGGAGATGTTCTTGGAAAATATCATCCTCACGGAGATTCGGCTGTTTATGATTCATTGGTGCGTTTAGCTCAAGATTTTTCAATGAGATATCCGTTGATACGCGGGCAAGGTAACTTCGGTTCCTTAGACGGTGATTCAGCAGCAGCTTATAGGTACACAGAAGCAAAACTCGAACAAGTTTCAGAGGAGTTGTTGTTAAATATTGAAAAAAATACAGTTGATTTTAGACCAAACTTTGATGGGACTCATAAAGAACCAATTGTTCTTCCTGCAAAACTCCCAAACTTATTAATTAACGGTACGCTTGGTATTGCGGTTGGAATGGCATCAAATATTCCACCTCATAATTTAACTGAAATTTGTGACGCTGCACTGCAGTTAATAAAAGACAAAGACACAACGATCGATGATCTTTCTAATATTGTGAAGGGTCCAGATTTTCCAACTGGAGGAATAATTTATAATGTAAAAGATATTAAGCAAGCTTTTTCTACTGGAAGAGGTGGGGTGGTTGTTCGTTCAAAGACTGAGATTGTTGAGGATAAAAAAGGCAACTTTACAATTATAGTCACAGAAATTCCTTATCAAGTTAATAAGTCAAAATTATTGATGAAAATTGCACAAAATGTTCGTGATAAGAAGATCGAGGGTATTAGAGACTTGAGAGATGAGTCTAATAAAGACGGAGTAAGAATTGTGGTTGAATTAAAGAAAGACGCTTATCCTAAGAAAGTTTTAAATAGGTTGTTTCAAACCACTCAATTACAGGAGACGGTGCACTATAATATGTTAGCTTTAATAGATGGTATTCAACCTCGTGTTCTTAACATAAAAATGATTCTGGAAGAGTATTTAAAACACAGAAAGGTATCTGTAAGACGACGAACTCAATTTGATCTAGATAAAGCAAAAGATAGAGCCCATGTTTTGGAGGGTTTAAAAATTGCGATATTAAAAATCGATCAGGTAATTAAGACAATTAAAAAATCTAAAGATAAAGATGAGGCAAAAGGAAACTTAATTAAACAGTTTAAGTTGTCTGATATACAGTCTGTGGCAATTTTAGAGATGCGTCTGCAGCAGCTGGCAAACTTAGAAAGTCTTAAGGTTGAGCAAGAACTTAAAGACAAGCTAAAACTCATAAAAGAGTTGGAGGCAATTTTAAAATCAGAAAAAAGAATATTAGAAGTAATTTCTGAGGAAGTTACATTACTACGTGATAAATATGGTGACGATAGGCGTACCTCCATTGTAAAGCATGGTATAAAGGAGTTTTCTATAGAAGATGTAGTACCAGATACCCCAACTGTTGTTATGATTACTAAAGCGGGTTATATAAAACGTATTGCACCAGACATGTTTAAAACGCAGAAGCGTGGAGGAAAAGGTGTGTCAGGACTTACAACAAAAGAAGAAGATGTGGTAGAGAAGGTATTTTCTACAACCACTCACAAAGATTTATTATTCTTAACAACAAGAGGTAGGGTTTTTAGGTTAAAAGCATATGATGTTCCAGAGACATCACGTACAGCAAAAGGTCAGGCGTTGGTGAATTTTTTGCAATTAGCACCAGGTGAGAGTGTTTCTGCTACTTACTCAGTTGCCGATGTTGAAAAAGACAATTATTTATTAATGGTTACAAAAAAAGGTGTTGTAAAGAAGACAGAGATGAAGGAGTTTGAAAATATTAGACGATCAGGGTTAATTGCTATTAAATTGAGAGATGGTGATGCTTTGGAATGGGTAAGACCTACAACAGGAAAAGACAGTGTGATGCTTGTAACAGCTGGAGGACAGGCTATTAGATTTAATGAAAAAGATGTAAGGGCAATGGGAAGAGTTGCGTCAGGTGTAAGGGGTATAAAAATGAAGGGAGATGATGTTATTGTTGGTATGGGAGTAGTCAATTCCACTGTTAAGAAAAAAGGTTCACAAGAATTATTGGTTATAATGAAGAATGGTTATGGAAAGCGAAGTGATGTTTGTGAGTATAAGATTCAGGGAAGAGGTGGTTCTGGAATAAAGACAGCAAATATTACAAAAAAGACTGGCAACATAGTGTCTGCACGTATTGTAGAGTCAAAAGACGAACGAGACTTCTTTGTAATTACAGAAGCTGGTCAGGTGCTTAGGTCGGGTTTAAAATCAGTTCCGGTGTTGGGTAGAGCAACACAAGGAGTGAGAGTTATGCGTTTTAAAAAAGCCGAGGATACAATTGCAAGTTTAGCCTTAATTTGATAAGACTGCGGTATATCCGCAGTTTTTTATTATGAATGATCAAAGTTTAAACAAACAACTGCAAATAATCTTAAAAGATGATTTTGGAATCACCGATATTCAGGATTATAAAAGAGTTCCACTTGGAATGATGTGCAACAACTTTTCATTTATTTCATCTGGGAAAAAATATTTTTTAAAACAATATAGAAGAAGGGAAGGAATATCATTATATGACGTAAAGGCATCTGAGGCCTTGTTTTCAGAAAATGGTTTTCCTGTTATTTTGCCAGAGTTAAACAAAGAAGGTGAGGGTACTTTTAAAATTAAAGATGATTGGTGGAGCTTGTTTCCTTTTATAGATGGGTCTTCACCAACTGCAGACACATTAAACCCAAATATTTTGGCATATATGGGTAAAATGCTCGCGTCTATTCATGAAATAAGTACAAGAAAAATAGACTATCCATTTAAAAAAATGCCATTCTGGAATACAGGTGCATTTTTAAAGCAAGTACAAAAAGTAGAGGAGGCTGCATCGAAGATGGTGCTTACAGATGTAGAGGCCATGTCTTTACTTACTCTTACAATACAGAAAGATTACGTTGAAAAAAACAGACCACAACCAGATCATTTTTTTGTACGTAGAGAAAGTTTGTTGCATGGAGATTTTATTTATCAAAATGTTTTTATAGAAAATGATAAAATCATTTATTTATATGATTTTGAAAGAACAGGACTTGGACCGCGTGCATTTGAGTTAGCAAGAAGTTTGTTTTTAAATTGTTTTGATGATGGGTGGAATGAGAAGAATTATGAATTTGCAAGAATATTACTTTGCGCTTATCAAACAATCTATCCGATTAAAAAAGCGGAATTATTAAAGGGTGCGCAAATGTATGTTGCTGATTTTATGCACACTTCATGGATGGAGACGAAAGTAATAATTGAAAAGTCAAAGCTTCACAGTAGATTGGTAGAACCAGCCCATAAAAGAGTAAAGCATTTTGTAGAAGGAGTCGATTCAATTATAGACACAATTTTTGTAGATTAAATAGACATGCAGGCGTACAGATTGACAGAATTGGTAATTTAAGTTATCTTTCTGCAGTAAACATCATATTTTACTATTATGTCAGTACCAGCAAGAAAAAAATCTTCATCTTCAGTTAGGCGAAGACGATCACATCACTCTTTAAGTAAAGTGGATATCGCTTCATGTGCTAAATGTAAGGAAGCAGTTCAGTCTCATAGGGCCTGTACAAACTGTGGAACATATAAAGGAAGACATGCAGTTGAAACGTCGAAGGATACTGTTAAACTGATTGAAAAGTCAACCAAAGCAAAGGCTGTAAAAACTGAAAAAGAAAAGAAAAAAACACCAAAGAAATAATACTTTGGTGTTTTGTGATACAATAAAAAAAAGTTCTTTATCGTCCTTTATGTCTAATAGACACCTATCACGAACAATAGCATTACAATCATTATATCAGTGGGATTTTTTAGATAAGCCAGAAGAAAAACTTCAGGAAATTATTAAATTTAATAAAACAGAATTTGCACCAGCCTTTGATGATGAGAATTTTATAGAATCTATAATTAATGGTGTTATAAAGCACATAGATGAAATAGACAGAGTTATAACAGACTTTGCTCCAGATTGGCCGATTGAAACTATTTCTATAGTAGATAGAAATGTTATAAGAATTGGTATATATGAACTTAAATTTGAGGATGCCATTCCAGCAAAGGTGGCTATCAATGAATCCATTGAGCTTGCAAAAGGTTTTGGGGGCCAATCATCAGGTAGATTTGTTAATGGAGTATTAGGTGCTGTATATAAGGATATGTTGAATAAGGGGGAAATTAAAGAAGTAGATAAAAAAGAAAAAAGTTCAGAAAATAAAATATGAATAAAGAAGACTTAGGAGATTTAGAGCAAACGCTTGGTGTAAAGTTTAAAAATACCGACACTCTGCGACAGGCGTTTGTTCATCGATCGTATTTAAATGAGCATACTGATTTTCCATTAGGACACAATGAACGTCTAGAATTTTTAGGGGATGCTGTGTTGGAATTAGTTGTGACAGAAAATTTATATGCAAATTATGAAAATCCAGAAGGAGAGCTAACTAATTGGCGTGCATCATTAGTAAATGCTGAAATGTTATCAAAGTTGTGTAATGAACTAGACGTAGAAGAGTACCTATACTTATCAAAAGGAGAAGCAAAAGATAAAGCTTCAAAGGCTAGAAAGTATATTTTGGCAAATACATTTGAGGCAATAATTGGTGCAATATATTTAGATTGTGGATGGGACGTTGCAAAAGTTTTTATTGAAAAGCATGTAATGAAAGAGTTGCCATATATTTTGGAGCATAGATTATTCATTGATCCAAAGAGCCGATTTCAAGAGGCTGCTCAAGAGCATGTTGGAACAACTCCTTCGTATAAAGTATTATCTGAGATTGGCCCAGATCATGAAAAAGAATTCGAAGTGGGCGTGTTTATATCAAAAGAGCATATTGCTACTGGTAAGGGCACGTCAAAGCATGAGGCGCAAGTTGCAGCAGCAGATGAGGCGATAAAATTAAAAGGATGGTAAAAAAATAAACGGCCTTAGTTGGCCGTTTTAACGTTGCGCAAAACGTAAAAGATCAAGCGCTGTCTCAGCACCTTCTTGTTGTTCAGGTAAAACCAAAAGTATACATGAGTAATTTGGAATTACATCTCGAATCATGATCGGCTTTTTATCAAATGTCTGTTCGACAATTTTACGTGATTTTGAAGAGCCGTGAATGATTGTTTTGTTTGTTGTTAAAATTCCAACATGTCCGATAGAACGATCAGAATCCGTAATCGGAAACCGATTCTTATAGAATACCAACGACCCTTCACAAGGTTCTTCAAGAAGGGTGCCTATATAAGATTGATCGATTGCATAACGTGGAAGATGGATACCTACATTAGCAAACACTGCTTGCGTTAATGTCGAGCAGCTATATTTGCCAGGTGCTTCTGCAGGAGTTGAACGAGCTTTATATTCTATATTGAGTTTTTCATATGCGATAAGCTCAACCAATGTACGAATATCAGGCTGTGTTAATCTGCCTCCACATTTTTTAAGAATCAAGTCTGCACATTCAAGTAGTCTGTACGGAAGAAGTATGCGAGGGGCATCACCGTTTTCAAAAGGGTAATCACCTTTTTTTTCTTTTGGTCTGCAGATAGAAAGCCCTTGAAGGAACTCACGATCTGTTGTTGACAGAGTAATCATTTGAGTCCTCCAATAGTTTTGTAATGAGCACGATTTGCAGCTTAAACAAACCTTGTATTTTTTTCAAGAAAATAAGTGCCAATTAGGCACTTATTTTTACTTTAGGAAGATTCTTCTTTGCGTTTTTGTTTGCGCTGTTCTTTGCGTTTTTGTGATATTTTCTTAGCTTTATCTGATCTTTCCCCCCCTTGTTTAGAACGTTCCCTTTCTCCTAATTGAAAAGCTGCTTTTGGAGCGGTGTCAGCGTCACCTTGTTCATCCAATTCTAATGATTTACGGTATTCAGGTTTTTTATCTGTATAGCGAGGGTCTACATCGCCTATCACATCTCCAGCTGAGTCTCTTTTGATACGTCTTGTTTTCATTGGAACTGTCGTTGTCTTACCAGTACCATGAGGTGGGTTGTAATATTCCGGTTCATCTATTGTGATTTCTGGGGGTTCTACCATAACTTCTCCATCTCCACCACCTTCTCCACCACCCTCTCCATCTCCACCACCTCCATTTGGTGGAGTTTCTGTTGTTGGAGGAATTGGTGTTGGTTCAGGATCAGGATCAGGAACAGGTGTTGGTTCAGGATCAGGATCAGGATCAGGTGTTGG
>JAAZYG010000006.1 GCA_014239775.1 Candidatus Uhrbacteria bacterium
GATGATTATCGAAAATGTTATGCAAAAACTAATAATAATCAAATTTGGTTAAACATACCTATTTTACAAGTTAAACAGGTTAAGGATGTTAGTAAGTATATTCGTGTTGTTTATGAGTGGATGGTTAAGTCGGGTATAATTATTGCAGTAGTATTAATAATGGTTGGTGGAATGCAGTATGCATTTGGTGCGATAACACCAGAGCAGATAAGCAAAGCCAAAAAAAGAATAATCAATTCTGTGATTGGGATTGTGCTGCTTCTTGGTAGTTATTTGCTTTTATTCACAATAAACCCACAACTGTTAAATTTAAAGGTTCCAAGTCTTCCTTTGATTAAGACAATTATTTTACCTGATGACCAGAGTTGTTCGGAGTATAAGAAAAAAGGTTACGAAATTAACCCGAAGACACCTGGTAAGTGTGGAGACACATCAGCTTTAATTAAAGATCCTAGTGGAAATAATGCAGCTACAGGTGCTTTGTGCAATTGGACAGAGTGTGATGATGCAGATGAAAGGTGTGCACACGCTGATGGAAAGTCGCAGTGTTTAAAATGTGAGGATATTACGGAAGGAAATAGTTTAGGTATAAAACCTTCGGCTAATTTATGTACTGCATTGAGTCGTGATACAGAAGGTAGTAAACAAGAGGTTTGTATATGGACAAGAGATTCCAAATTAAATACATCTACCATTGAGACAGGTAACATGACTGGTGCTTGTGCAATGATGAATTTAGATTGTAGTAGTATTTCATCATGCGATGACTATGACGATGAGGTTACGTTAAGTAATGGGTATGCACAAAATGTTGAATTAGATCAATTAGAAAGTACAATGGCTTTTTATGGGAACATGTCACTTACAAAGATTTGTATTGAGGATCCTTGTGGAATTGAAAGAAAATTAGGTGTGACGTGTGTTGTTGGTGCGTCTGATGCGGGTGATACAGAAGGAACTTCACGAACGGGTGCTAACTGGGATAGAAGGTGTGATGCGTGTGAAAGGTGTGGTGAGCCTTTATGGGAGTTATGTGATGCAGATGACGAAGATGAGTGTCCTCAGAGGTATTGTGACAATAAGGGCGGTGATTCTGATTGTATTCCCAGAGATTGTTGTAACGCGGGTACTGGTTGTTAGGTTTATTGTTTACGAGTAAAAACTTATTAGTATTTTATATGCAAGAGCAGATTGAGATACACAGTAAAAGAAATTGGTTAGCCACAGTAGTTACATTCATTGTATTGTTGTTGGTTTCTTTGTTTTTGTGGCGTGTTATTTATTATGTAAATCTTATTCAAGGTGGGTCCGTAGATAAAAGCGCACCACAACTAGTTGGTGCTTTTACGTCAAGCTTAAGACTTGCATCGGAACAAATTCCAGAAGGTGAATTCGATGTTGTTACAGCAGATGATCCTTTTTTAGGTGCTGAAAATTCAAAACTTACTATTGTTGAGTTTGTAGATTTCGGATGTCCATATTCTCAAGCGTCGTCAATTATAATGCGTAAACTTTCAACAGAGAATCCTGATAAAATACGTTATATTTATAGAGATTTTCCTTTAATTGAGATTCATCCTTTGGCTCAAAAAGCTTCAGAGGCCAGTCATTGTGCAAA
>JAAZYG010000005.1 GCA_014239775.1 Candidatus Uhrbacteria bacterium
GAATAATATTCGTGAAACCTGAGATGGTTTTTACTAATTAGACTTATAGGTTACAGAAAATGGCTGATGAAAAGTTGGTAACCAGAATCAAGGAAGTTGGTGCAAAGCAAGCTGTTGAGGAATGGAATTCTGCTGGCAAGAAAATTGATCTTTCTGGTGCAGATCTACGTACAGCAGATCTTAGTGCAGCGGATCTTTCTGGAGCGGATCTTACTAAAGCGGATCTTTTTAAAGCAAATCTTTCTGGAGCGGATCTTACTGGAGCAGATCTTTTTAAAGCACATCTTTCTGGAGCGAATCTTTCTGGATCGTATCTTTCTGGAGCGGATCTTCAAGGAGCATGTCTGTCTTATGCGAATCTTCGATGTGCGGATCTTTCTGGAACGGATCTATTTGGAACGGATCTTCGTGGAGCGGATCTATTTAGAGCGGATCTTCGTGGAGCGTATCTTAGTGGAGCGGATCTTCGTGGAGCGAATCTTTCTGGATCGTATCTTTCTGGATCGTATCTTTCTGGATCGTATCTTCGTGAAGCAAATCTATTTGGAACAAAAGGTTTGCCCTCAGAAATGCAAGAAAGGATCATTCAAATGCTTCGTAAAAGCTGGGAATAAAACTCACGCTTTCTAACACTCTCCCCCAGTTGTAGTACTAACTACAGCTGGGGGCATCGATTGATTCTGTGAAATACTTCGCAGTATCTGAGATGTACATTAAATAAAATGAAAGGCCACAAAAAATGGCTGACGAAAAATTGCTAGCCAGAATCAAGGAAGTTGGTGGCGCACAAGCTGTTGAAGAATGGAGAAAAGCTGGCAAGTACATTACTCTTTGTGGAGCGGATCTTTCTGGAGCAAATCTTGATGGAGCAAATCTTGATGGAGCGGATCTTTCTGGAACGTATTTGTTTAGAGCAGATCTTCGTGGAGCGGATCTGCGTGAAGCGAATCTTCGTGGAGCGGATCTAAGTGAAGCGAATCTTCGTGAAGCAGATATTCGACATGCACATCTTCGTGGAGCGGATCTTATTTATGCAGATCTAAGTGAAGCAAATCTTGGTGGAGCGAATCTTCATGGAGCGGATCTAAGTGCAGTGCATCTTACTTTTGCGGATCTTTCTGGTGCGAATCTGTCTGGAGCGTTTCTTCTTGATGCGGATCTTACTGTAGCGAATCTTACTGGTGCGAATCTTTCTGGAACGAATCTTTATAGAGCGGATCTTCGTGGAGCGAAGCTTCGTGGAGCGAAGCTTCGTGGAGTGGATCTGCGTGAAACAAAAGGTTTGCCCTCAGAAATGCAAGAAAAGATCATTCAAGATCTTCGTGAAAGCTTGAAGCAAAAATAAATCTTGGGCGAGTGGTGGAATTGGTATACACTGGAGACTTAAAATCTCTTGAAGGAAACTTCATGCGGGTTCGAGTCCCGCTTCGCCCACCAAACTAATCACCAACTAAACTAGTTGGTGATTTTTTATTTATCTAACATGATCATTCTTTCCTGTAACAAACAAGATAGATAAAACTGCAAATAAAGTTATATGAGAATAAACATCCTCACCAAAATAGAAAAAAGAAGCAGTTAGCACCATAAATGCAATCATGCTAACTAAACGAACCCTGTACCCTAAAATCATACACAAACCTATAACAAACTCAATTACACCAGCACCTAAAACCCACGCATCTACACCAACCGGAATAAAACTATTCAAATTAAAATCTTCAACAACCATTGCAGCTGCGTGTGGATTTAATATCTTTTCATAAAGAGCAAGATAAATCATCGCAACCCCTACCCCAATCCTCAAAACCAAAGGAACATATTTACGCCATTTAACAAAAGGTGAAGCAAAAGGAATCTCCAATAAATCATCTATACCTGGACGTGAATTTCCATACATCAACATTGCTAGTGCTAGTGCAAGAAAATCTAAATTACCAATCACATATAAATCTTGTGTAAGTAAAAATAAAAATAACAAAATTATACAATATACTGTAGGAACTATTAAAAAACCTACCAAAATCAAAAATCCTAATCCAATCTCTAAACTGGAAACAAACAAAGAAGCCTCAAAAGCTGGATTTAAAAATACATCAGAAGCTCCAGCACCAATAAGCGCTATCCCAAGGGCAAGTCGTATCATCCATGGAAAAAACTTCACATACTCTTTTTCTTTTTCTAAAATTCTATTTTTCTTATAATTAAAAAATTCAGATTTTCTTAATATTAAATACATAACAGCACCTAAACCCAAAGAACAAATAATATAAAACCACATAACAGGACTTGAAATTGCACCTATCAAGAAACCAAAATCTGCACCTGAATTTTGAGTAAATTCAGCATCATTTAACACGTACCCTACATGAGCATGTGTAATTTTTGGTAACAATAAAATAAATAGTGAAAAAATCCATTTCATATAAACATATTTTATAGTATTTTGACTGAATCTTAAACTAATACATGTACATAAATAAAAAAACTGTATTTAAAAAATACAGTTAGTAGTGTACACATCCAGTAAATTTAGTGTCTCCTATAAGAGCGATCGTTGATATCCTGATGTTAAGTTCATTATTAAACTCATCTAGAACAAAAAATTTTCGTTCGCTATTAAACAACCTGACACAAAATACATCTGTGTTAATTGGTTCAAGATTTAACCAATTCTCGCCATTTGGTGACATGAAACCAACAAAATAGTTTTCATCTTCAATCCGATCTGGTTCTAGTACTGCCTCACGGTATATACCAAACCAACTTCCTAGATATTTATAAAACCAATCTATTAAAGAAAATGTTGTTGCATCCACTGGCACAACAACTCCATGTACATTTATGTTTACCCTTGTCCATTGTGACATTACACACCTCCAGTGCGACAAGAAAGATACTACAATAAATATAAATATTCAAGTCTGGTATAATTATTATAATAATATATAAATTTTCCTTATGGAGTATTTTTCAAACATATCACCTTACACACTTTTTGGTATTGCACTAATAGTATCAGCACTTGTGCTGCTGGATAGATCTAATAAAAAACAACGTCGTGTTACAGGTGGTGGCAGTTCTGTTCTGGACACATACACAACTGACCTTACAGAAATGGCAAGAAATGAAAAACTTGATCCTGTAATAGGACGTGAACAAGAAATAGAAAGAGTTATCCACATACTATCTAGAAGGCGAAAGAATAACCCACTTTTACTAGGTGAGCCTGGGGTTGGTAAAACAGCAATAGTAGAAGGTCTTGCAATACGCATACATAAAGGAGAAGCACCTGAAAACATTCAAAAAAAGAGAGTCTTATCTCTGGATTTAACAGGAATGATCTCTGGTACAAAATACAGAGGTGAATTTGAAGAAAGAATGCGCGCACTAACCAAAGAAATAGAAGGAATGGGTAGAACTATAATTTTATTCATTGATGAAATTCACATGATTGAACAATCTGGTGGAGCTGAAGGTGCAATGGATGTATCTGACATACTAAAACCAGCACTTGCACGTGGTGATCTACAAACAATTGGCGCAACAACATGGAAGGAATATGAAGAATTTATTCGAGCAGATGATGCATTAAATAGACGTTTTCAACCCGTATTAATAGACGAACCTACACCAGCAGATACTTTACAAATTCTAAAAGGAATTAAAAAAATATACGAAGAATATCACAATGTCCTCATTGAAGACTCTGCTATAAAAGCAGCTATTGAGAAATCAAAAAAAATAAAAGACAGATTTTTACCAGATAAAGCACTTGATTTAATAGATGAAGCTTGCGCAAAAGTATCAATCGAAGCAATAAAAGGAAAAGCAATTGCACTTGGTGCAATGCATCATGCTGCTGCAAAAGCAAAACAAAAAGGCGTACCACACGTTAAAACAGCTGACATAGTTGAAGTTATAGAAGAGTGGATAAAAGGAAAAAAGAAATAATGTTATAATACTAGCATTAATAATCTATATTTATGTCAACACAAACAAAAACAGACGTCGGAATATCAACTTCCGTAAAAATAAAAATACTTGTATCAATACTTGTACTGGTTGGTCTAGGATCAATCGCCTATGGAGCTGGTGTAATGCCTGGTCTAAACAGCTGTAATATTAAGTGTAATTCACAATATTCATCTCGCTCCTGTTCTCGTATTAACATAAACAGAAACCAATGTGTCACAGCTAAACGTAGCTGTAAAGAAAAATGTAATGCACAAAAAAATACACGCTTTATTAACAACAGGCAAGTTAAACAAGAAGTACTAAAACTAAATAGCAAACTGTCTAAATTAATACTTCAAGCAGATAAAATTGGATTGAGAACATACTCAATCACAATGATGCAGAAAAAAATTATAAAAAAGGCCAATATTGGACCAAAAGAAACAATATTAAATCTAAAAGTATTAATTGATGACATACAAGAAGTACTTCAAAAAAATAATAAATTAGTACAACTAATTAAAGAAAATAGTTCTAATAATATAAACACAAAGTTTTTTGAAGAAAAACGAAAAAACACACTTAGAAATAACAGTACAAATATAAAAATAACTATTTTAGATCTTGATATTTTAATAAAACAACTATTAAAACAAATAGAAATAGCAAATGGAGAGATTCCTGGAGATAATAATAATAATAATAATAACGGTAATGAGGATGAGGATGATTGCTGGGAGCACGCAGACCAACTAAGAGATCAATGTGTTGCAAATAATAATTCATACTATGATTGCGTTATCGACCCTAAACAAACGTATATTTGCGATGAATGTCCAATGTTACCAAATGAATGTCAAGATAAATGTATTAATATAAGAGATAATTGCTTACTAGGCGCTGGTAATAACCAGCAGCTAATTACTCAATGTATATCTGCATTTGATTTATGTATAGCAGAAAACTGCCCATTCTGTTCGCCAACCGTAGATTTTCCGCCTCCAGGTGGTGGTGGATCTGGAACTGTAACAGGAGGATCTTACTATTACGATACTGACTAAAGACTAAAAACACTCGGAATTTCCGAGTGTTTTTATAATAAAAGAAAAACTCCGACCATGTTAGACATGATCGGAGTTAGTGAACAGAAACTTGTGTACTTACACGATACTTACACAGTACCTATCACCACACGAATCTCTTCCTCAGTAGGCACATCCATGTACTTACTGTTAGGGATGGTTTTAAAACCCTGATGAACAGTCCGAAGATTGTTGGAGTGACACATCTTGAGAAATCGATCTCCATCATCCAATGAGCCACTCACAGCTCTTTCAGAATCCCCAAAGAGAAGCACTCTCTGCGTATTCTGTTTGACCAATCCTTCCAACCTGCTTTCAGGTGGAATAAAAAGACCAATACTGTTATCTCTGCTATTAAAAAGTACAAGATCTACCTGAACTCTGGTCATTACACAACTCCTTTGTGAAGGTTTACACACCAGACAACAATAATACTATAAAAACACCCTTTTGTCAATGTATGATTTGTAAACATACTTCAAAATCACATCTTGATAAAGATAAAAAATAAAATAAAAAAACACACTCATAGCATAAGTGTGTTTACGTATCAACAGACCAAGAACAGTCTAAAGCAATGGTTCTTTGTGAAAAGTACCACACTTTTTTTCTGTTGTTCTATGGGTCAAACGAACCTCATTTCCATTTGAATCAACAGCAAAAAAACATGTATCATCGCTGTCAATTTCCATACGAAAAAAATGACCGTGCAAAAGTCTTTCGCTCACCATGTTTGGACTACTTGGTTTTGTAAAACCTACATAGTAACCATTTTGAGCATCTTCATGGCTTATTTCAAAAACTGCAACATGTTTTTCTTGTATAGGAAACAATAACAAAAAACGCTTGATCCATGATTTTGGAATAAGTTGCCTTGATCCTGGTAGAACAATCCCCTTAACACCGTTTGATCTACTAATAGCCCACTCCATTGAAACTCTCCTCTTTTAGTCTAATAAAGAACAAATGAACCTTGAAAAATCCTGCAACGTGGCAGATTCTACATTAACTATTTCTACTTGTCAATACTAAATTAATAACAAATGGTGATAACTGTTGTTAAACTTTATATTTGATATAATAAACAGGTATGCAAGAGAAAAATGAAAATAAAGAACATGAAATGCACGCACAAAAAGAGAGCTATAAACCTCTTTTTATAATAATAGGAATGATACTATTGCCTGCAATAGTTCTTGCATTTAAACAATACAGTGCTGGTGATATTATTTGGATGGATGTTGGAGCAAATATAATGGCTGGTTATTTTATTGTGTTTGCTGGATTTAAATTTTTGGATCTAAAAGGTTTTAAAGATGGTTTTGCTTCCTATGATCTATTAGCAATGCAAACATCATTATATGGCTATTTATACCCCTTTATTGAGCTAACACTTGGACTTATATATCTAACACGATTCCGGTTAGATCTATTTAACTGGGTAACGCTATTTTTAATGCTGTTTGGCGCACTTGGAGTGCTAATTTCTTTGAAAAAGACAAAAGGAATTAAATGTGCTTGTCTTGGAACTGTCATAAATCTCCCACTCTCAAACATAACTCTTATAGAAGATTTTAGCATGGCTGCAATGGCAGCTTTAATGCTTTTCTCATAAACCTATGTCAAAAAAAGCTTTAACAATATTACGTCTTTCAATGGCAGTTACTTTTATTTGGATTAGTATAATGATTTTTCAAGAACCACTTTTTTGGGGAGGTTTTATACAACCATGGGCAGCAAATCTACTTCCAGGACCACTTGAACAAGTAATGATTTCTACTGCAATAATGGAACTTATAATTGGTGTAGCCATGTTGTTTAACATATATACATGGATTGCGGCACTAATTGCATCATTACATCTTTTAGTGATATTGATTACAGTTGGAATCGACAGTATTACAGTTCGTGATATTGGACTACTTGGCGCATCTGTTGCACTATTTTTATCGACTGTGCCAAAACATATAACAGACAAACTTTGTAGAAAAAATAAAAGTTAGAAAAAAATCGACCAATTGGTCGATTTTATAATTCTGTCAGACTTCTTCCTTGAAACAAATGTATGGTCCAAGAAAACGAAACTCTTAACTTATTAATAATACCCGGTGTCTTAAATAAATATACCGTTCGCCAAACATACCAAGCAAACAATCCTTTGATATGAAAACCAAATATTTGCCCAATTCCATTTCCGTATCCTAGTGAAAGCAAGAAACCAAACGTCCTTAGTTGATACGTGCCCATACTCTTCCCTTTTTCTAATAAAGATATGTTCTTAGCGACCACCTCAGCCTCTCTAACAGCTGTTTGAGCTAATTTTGGTACAGGTTTACCATTTATGGAAATAATGTCTCCTAATGCAAATATATCGACATTCTCGACTGTTTGAAGATACTCATTAACCTGTACACAACCATGGTCATCTAGCTTAAGTACATTTTCATACAAACCAGTATTTGGCTTAACACCTGCACATAAGATAGTTATATCCGATCCATACTCACCTTTGTTTGTTATTACACTAGAACACGTAACTTCTTCAGCAATTGTTTCATTCAAAACCTCGATACCATATTTCTCTGTAAGGTTTTTTATATAACCCTGAACCGTAGGATGATCCATGCCACCCATAATATTTCGTGCATTTATAACACGCAACTTATACTTTAACGTTGGATGTTTACTTTTTAACGAAGCAAGTAGTCTCTCTATGTCGAATATCAACTCTGAACCTGTTGCACCTGCTCCTATTACATTCACCTCTACCGTCTTATTGCATTGTGCAAATGAAACAATCTTATTTTTTATTGCAACAGCATCCTCTGCAGTTTTTAATTCAAATACATTCTCTGCACCCTTGATGTTATAAGTGTTTGTTGATGCACCAGTTGCAAGTACAAGATAACTATAAGTAATTTCTTTATTATTTAAAATTACCTTTTTATTTTTTATATCCATATCAGTCACCTCACACCGATATAATTCAAAATCTTCATTTTTAAAAAACGTCTCATATTCAAATATTATGTCATGAGTTAAAAGTGAACCAGTTGCAACCTCATGCAATAATGGTGTGAATGTAAAATAATTTGTCTTACTAGCTAATATAACCGGATAACCAAGCTTAAGTAATGCTTTGGTTGTATAAACACCACCAAAACCACCACCTATCACAACAACTGGATCTTTTATCATATAAATAGAAGTATAAAACAAAAAAACCTCTGCAGCAAAGGCAGTGGTTTTATTTAGTTTCTTTGTGAAGCTTATGTGTCTTACAGCGTTTACAAAACTTTTTTAGCTCAAGTCTTTCTTTAAGCTTTTTCTTGTTTTTAAAACTTCTATAACCAAGCATTTTACACTCAGAACATTCAAATTTAATCAGATTATCTTGTGACATATATATCTATTACTGCGAAACCTTAGTAGATTTTACTAAAATTGTCAATGGAGCCACCTGTGAGATTCGAACTCACGACCTACGGTTTACAAAACCGTTGCTCTGACCAGCTGAGCTAAGGTGGCTTAATAACTTACTAAGGAGACAAACTGGTGGGCCGGGAGGGATTTGAACCCCCGAAGGCGATGCCAGCAGATTTACAGTCTGCTCTCGTTGACCACTTGAGTACCGACCCAGAAGCGAAATAATTCTACACAATATTAAAATTCAAGTCAATTACTAAATCAGTCAAGTTAATGCCATCATTAATTTCAATTAATGCACAATTTCCCAGTGTTTTTTCTTTGCGATACTAAGTAAATTACGGGAATGAGGCTTGACCACAATCGGATGACCAACAACCTTAAATATTGGTAAATCAGAATATGCATCTGCATAAGCATAACTGTCTTTTAAATTAAGACCGTGTTTTTTTGCATATGACTTAGCCTGTTTACTTTTTTCACTTCCATAAACAAGTTTCTTTATTTTTCCTGTATATACTCCATTTTTTATCTCCAACTTTGTAGCTATCAAACCTTTAGCACCAATCAAATCCTTAAAATGCTTTGCAAGTGGTTCTATAACTTGACTCAAAGAAACAACATGATGCCCTGCCTTATGATGATCTTTAATATATGCAAGTAAGTCATGATCAAATTTATCTGTCTCAACAATCTTAAAAAACTCATGAGCTAATATATCCAACTTTTCCTTATTCCACCCAGCTATACATTTAGCAGACTGTGCAGATAAATCTTGCATTGAAATAATTTTTAAATTATACAAAAATAACGCAAAATAAACCCTCCAAATACTTAATCGTGATAAAAATCCTTCTTTTTGTAACCAATGAAAAAAATCATGCATGCAATACCCTTTGTATATAGTATGATCTATATCAAAAAATACACCTACATCCTTACGTTTTTTCTCAGATAAAAAATCTCTATGATACCTATGGGGCAACTGCTTCATCATTTGATCACGAACGTCCTTTGTAAAGTCAACAACTGCTTTTCTAAATGGATACGCACGTGTAACTTTTGGTGGCATCATTGGCTTTCCAAAGATGACTTTAATTTTTCCAGGACACATCCTTGTACGATCAACAACCTTCTCCTCTCCAATAAATGTCATTGGGACTATTGAACGCTTTGAACGTAAAGAAACACGTGCAGCGCCTGTATGTAAATAGTGGAACTTGTGCGAATGCTCAACATGACCTTCACCAAAAATTAAAACATTCCTACCCTCTTTTAATGAATTCATCATCTTCTTAATAGCAGCTTTTTTTGTGTGTGCTTTTTTAAAATGTTTCTCATCATAACCATCACGCAATACATCAATAGCACCGGCTTTAAAACAAAAAATATTAAAAGGATATTTAAACATTCCACGAGGACCAACCAAACAATCTACATTTGGACCCAAAAGGCCAAAACAAAAAAAACCATCTAACACAGACCCGTGATTAGATACATATATAAACGGACCTTCTATATTCCCTGTATTATCTTCTACATCAAATTCAATGCCAGATAACTTTTTTAACAAGGCCGAATTTATCATTGACGCTTTACGCCACAACCCATCTCTTTTATTCTTTGGAATAAGCTTTTCTACCACTAAAAACACAGGTGCTTCTACACAACCTATTATATAAAATAATAATTGTACTGATATTCCGTAAACAGTTTTTAATTTTAATTTATCCCCCAATAATGTTGCCATATTGACAATAACGATTTATAAGGCTATTTTATCATGAATATAGGAGGATAACTAAGTTCTTTAACAATTAAATATACTTAAACCACTTTTTTGGGGAAAACCATGACTCTTGAACCGAGGTCATTGTCGCCAGTTAGAACCTGGGCAAGCATTAACGCGCCTCGCAACATATTACTTCTACTTGTTGGGTGCGAGCATTTAGGTGTACCTAAAAAGGTCATCTTCAATAGTTTACCTGATAGACTAAAAGGTAAATCGATATCATTAATGAGAAAAGATGAAGATCAAATTACTCTTGCAGAGTATGATGATGTTCTAAGACCTTTAATAGATCACTTAGGTCACGTGAGTCTACTGAGCGAAATTGGTCATGCATCACCAAAGATTGACTTTGGTTTTGAAACCGTCAAACGTATCGCAGGCACACTTCCTGGACTCGGTCATTTTGTTAGTCCATGGGTTGCATACAAACAACTCAATGAAGCTGCAAGAGCTTGGAATAATAACAAAATCTGGAAGGCTGATTTAATAGATCACAACATGGTTAGGCTTATGTGTACATATAATCCTGCTAGTCCAACCGGACAAACCATCGATCGAATTAAAGACGCAGTTTCACTTTTGTATTTAATCAGAGGGATGAATGAAGCTCTTCCAGGAATTTTTCCAGGAAGATACTTGTTGTCTGAAGTTAATTACAGACTAGTCAATCTACCACTAGAACAACTACTGCGGACATTGTGTCCAAAAAGTAATATTGAATTTAGTGGAAATGTCTTATACTTCAACAATGAACTCGTTGCAACAAAGGTTTGGCTAAAACCAGACCACAGAGGATGGTTCATGGGTGACTACTCACGAACTGAGATTGATGGTGTAATGACAACACCAGCAATCTTAATCTTAAAAGATGTGTGTACACAAGCGACAGGAAATGTATGTCCTGGTCAAATATTGCCACTAGTTCGTCTAGGTGAAATTTATCAAATCAACGAAGATGTGAGTCAATTTTCACACACAATACTGGACATTCGGTGGAACACAACTTGGGCAGATAAAGTAAAAAGTTATCTACCGTTCGTTGGTGGTCATAAAAACTTCCAAAATGAGTTCATTACTGAAAACAGGGCGGTTGCAGCAACTCAACAAGTTTCGCTTGAAAAACGTAAGACTCAAATTTATACAGCACTTATTTCAGCGATTTATCCTGATAAATCAATGTTTCAATCTGTTCTTGAAGGTAAAAATCTTACAGTAATAGATGACACTACAGTGTCTTTGTTTGTTGACATTGCAAACTTCTCAAAATGGGCAAACTCCTGTGGAGCCAATGAAGTATACAATTTTATGCAGCCCTTTATGACTGGTGTGAATAAAATTGCCTTACGTTGTCATGGTAAGCTGTGTAATTTTACCGGTGATGGATGTGCAATTAATTGGTTTGGTAAAATAGGACCCAGCAAACAATATTCAGTAAAACGAAGATTGCAATTTGCCATAGATGCATCTCTCTACATTTTGAAACTTGCAGATAATGCTGGATGTTCTGTACGTGTAGGAATTTCTGTTGGTCAAACAATCACATACACTATTCCTGTAGACAAAAGTGGTATTCAAGCAATGCCTGTCACAAATGGAGTAGCAATGAATATGGCCGCAAGAGTGCAGGCTGCAATGAAACCAACACAACAAAAAATGAAATGTTCTGTTGCAGCAATGGATGATAGTGCAGAAAAAGTTCTTACAGCTGATGGAATCTTAAATATTGCACCATTAAACATAAGGATCATTGGTGTAGTCGAAGAAAAGTCTGATACATTTAGTTTATTCCAAATCATGCCAACAACAATGACTGAAAAGGACCAAAACTGGATCACACGGACTGGCGCAGACACGTCTATGAATATGCCCACAATCAACTCAAATGAGGATTAATAAAGCATTACTAACACCTGTTTATACAGGTGTTTTTTTATTAAGAAAACATAAACACACAACTTATATCTGTTGACAACCAGCATGTTTATATATAAACTCTCAAGTCAACTTTGACAATCTGTTTTAAATAAAGTTTTTACAAGGAACAGTAAGTGATTTTTTCTGAAGTTTTTTATGTTGATTATGACCGATCTGTTAAATTCAACCCAACCTTGCACAGTCAATTTGTAAAAAAATTTCTTGCATGGTCAAACCTTATAATTGTCGGTCCGCAGTATGAGCACAAACATCTGTACAATCACTTCTGTACAGATCATACAGCCCCACCAACATCACAGCTTATAGCTGCTGGTGATTGTACGGGCGATGGACATGTGTGGAGTTGGACAAGTGTTGGCTTTGGTTTTAAAACACCAAAAGACATCAAACCTCACATACTCAAGGCAATTCAAATGAAGGATGAAGCTTTAGGCTTCTAACACTAAAGCTATGCTTTACTAAACATACAAACTTTTTGTGTGTTTTTTTATTTACACAATCAAAAAAACTACTAATACGTAGTTTTTAAGTAAATGGAGCCGTCACGCGGATTCGAACCGCGGACCTCATCCTTACCATGGATGCGCTCTACCTACTGAGCTATGACGGCAATAATAATATTATTCCTCACTTGTTTTTTGAATATATTCATCCTTTAATTTATAAAACCTACCCTCAAACTCATCAAGTTTTTTATTTTCTGGATTGACCTCCTGCAACAAGGTGATTCCTTTTCTAGCATCTTTTAATGAACCAGCTCTAAGAGAAGTTTCAATATAAAAATCTAAATATTTTGGATTTTTAGACCTATTATCGATTGCCTTTTTTAGATAATCTAATGCAGATTTGTAATTTAAAGAATCCATCTCCATCTCTGCAAGAGACACCAAAACACTAGCATCATTTGGTGAAATTTTTAATGTAAATTTATAAGTCTCTTTTGCCTGGTCATATTTAGAACTCTTTTTATAAAGATCACCCAATCCTTCATATGCATCAACACTTTTTGGATTATGACTAATAATATCTATATAGATTTTTTCTGCATGTACAACCTCATCTTTTTTGACTAAATCCTTAGCTTGATCAATTAATCGTCTTATTTCATCTTTATTGTAAGAGTGAACACCTTCTTCAGCTGTACGTTTTAATTTCTGATAATATTGCTCTAAAGAATATAATTTTTGTACAGCACGTCTACCGTATTTAGACGCAACACGAACAGCTCCAGAAGATGCTTTTACTACATTTCTAGCAACACCGCTCTTACGTTGTAATTTTTGTAATATAATCTTCTCTTTTACTTTTCGCGCCTTTTCTTTTGGTACTGATTCAATGTTAATAACACGTAATTTTGGGATATTACGAACCAAAATAATAGAAATTGTAAACAAACAGAAAATAATTATAGAAACTAATATCCAAACCATACTTTACTCTTGTGCTTCAAGGACTTCACTTGCAGCCTCAATCACATCCTTGAATTGATTAATTTTAACACTTGCACCACCAACCAAAACTCCATCAATACTTTTCTCTCTTAATAAAGCATATGCATTATCACCATTTACACTACCTCCATACAAAACATTTAATTGATCTTCCTTTATACCAGGAAAGATATCTGACAAAACAGTTTTAATAAACTCATGCACCTCTATAACCTGTGCAACATCTGCATTTTTACCAGTACCGATTGCCCAAATGGGTTCATATGCTATAAACAATTTAGCTGAAGATCGTAATCTAATCCCACCTAATGCACTGGCTATTTGATTTTTTATAATCTCCAAATAACCACCCTCCTCTCTATGTTCAACACTCTCACCAATACACACTATTGGGGTTAAATTATTCTCTAAAGCCTTTTTTAATTTCCTATTAACAATTTCATCCGTTTCAGAAAACAAACCCCTTCTTTCTGAATGCCCAATTAATACATGTGTTACACCGACCTCATCTAACATTCTTGAAGAAATCTCACCAGTAAATGCACCCTTATCTTCCCATGACATGTTTTGTGCACATAAAGAAACAGATGACCTTGCGATCACTTTTCTAACTTCCGACAAAGCAATAAATGAAGGACAAATGATTAAATTAGGAACAACTTTCCTACCCCTCAATGTCAAAAGCGTACCACGAGCCAACGCAATACTTTCTCTAACTCCCACATTCATCTTCCAATTTCCTATAACTGTTTTCATATTTTTGCCTTCCTTATGAACTCCTCCTTAGACTTATAAGGACCTATAACAGCAACTGTCATTTGATCTAAATCAAGAATTTCTTTTGCCACATCTTGAATTTCTTCCAAAGTTACTCCATCTATTTTTTTCAAATATGCAGCTGGTGTTTTAACATCATCTTTAAACAGTGCTTGTGTTGCATACCACGAAGCACGTTGATACGTATCTTCAAGCTGTATTGAAAACTGTCCTTGTATATATGTTTTCGCATCTACCAATTCTTGCTTTGTAACACCCTTTTTTATAATAGATTTTACCTCTTTTAAAATAGTCTTAACAGCAAGTGGTAACCGCTTTTTGTCCAAACCAGCCCTAATCATAAAAGTACCAATATCATCATATTGATGACTGTATGCACGTACAAAATATGCTAAGCCCAGTCTTTCTCGTACCTCAATAAAAAGCCGTGAACTCATGTTGCCACCTAATATCACAGAAAGCAAGGATACAATATGATTCTTTTTTGAATCAATACCATATGTATAAAATCCTAATGCTAATTGAATTTGTTCTGTTTTTTTGTATTCAACACAAATTCTTGGTGATTTTTTTGGTTTTGTGATCTTAAACTCTTCAAAATCTTTATCTGACTTTCCTTTTCGAACAACTGAAAATTTATTTTCAACCCAAACCTTAGCTTTTTTATTAATATTTCCAGAAACAACAACAACCATATTTGAAGCGCTATAATGCTTCTTATAATATTCTAAAATTTCATCTCTTGGCATTTCTTTCATTGTCTTTGGTGTACCTGCTATATTTCGTCCCAACGTATTACCTTTATACATCTCGTCTTCAACAATATCCTCAACATGACGCATAGGATTATCCCTATACATGTTAATTTCCTCAATCACCACACCACGCTCACGATCCAATTCTGTTTTATCAAAAACAGAATTAAACAACATATCACTTAGAATATCTAAAGCTAATTTTAGGTGAGTCTTGCTAACTTTTACGTAATAACCTGTAACATGCTTATCTGTAAATGCATTAAAATCAGCACCAATTGAATCTAATTCTCTAGTAATGTCCTGAGTTGTTGGGCGACGTTTTGTGCCTTTAAACAATAAGTGCTCAATAAAATGTGACGCACCGTTTAGTTTTTTATATTCATACCTTGAACCAACTCCAACCAAAATCATGACCGTTACCGTGTCTGTGCCTTTTGAAGGAGCAAATAAAACTGGTAATGAATTTTTTAATGTAAATTTTTGCATCTTGATAAAATTAAATATTTAATATCGAACCAAACCAATCTTGTAAATCAGTTATCTTAACTCTATTTTGTTTCATGGTATCTCTGTCTCTAATGGTTACAGATTTATCATCCAACGTATCAAAATCAACAGTTATACAATAAGGTGTGCCGATCTCATCCTGTCGTCTATACCTCTTTCCTATAGACTGAGTTTCATCATAATCAACAACCCACTTTTCAGAAACCAAATCTAAGACCTCTTTACTAACACTCTGTAATTCTGGTTTTTTTGACAATGGCAAAACCGCAATATGAAATGGTGCTATGTGGTTTGGAAACCTCATTAAAACACGCACTTCTCCATTAACTTCCTCCTCATCATAACAACTCAACATCACTGCAAGCAAGGTTCTATCAACCCCCATTGATGGCTCTATAACATGAGGTACTATCTTTCGTGTGTTGTCATTTGGGTCAGTATAAACCAACTGCTGTCCTGAATGTTTTGTGTGATTTTTTAAATCAAAATCGGTCCTATAAGCCAACCCCCAAAGTTCCTTACATCCAAATGGAAAATCAAATTCAAAATCAATTGTTTTATTAGAATAATGAGCCAACTTATCTTTTGGAATATCCTTAGCATGAAATCGATCCATATCAATCCCTATACTTTTTGCCCACTCACTCATCCAATCACTCCAATCCTTAAAATGTTTTTCCCATTCATCTGATTCTACAAAATATTCAATCTCCATCTGTTCAAACTCCAAGGTCCTGAAAATAAAATTTCCAGGTGTAATCTCATTACGAAATGCTTTACCGATTTGTGCAATTCCAAACGGAATACGTTTACGAGATGAATCTAGAACCTGCTTAAAATTCACAAATATTGCTTGAGCTGTTTCAGGTCGTAAATATACACTTGATTTTTCACCTTCTGTAATACCAATACCTGTCTCAAACATTAAATTAAAAGTCTTGACCTTTGTTAGATCATTTCCATCTGGACTCTTTATTTTATTATCTGTAATTAGCTTATTCAATTCCTTAATACTCATTCCATCCGCATTAACACCTTCAACATTCTCCTCAATTAAATGATCGGCACGATACCTTTTATGTGTAACCTTATCTTCAACCAAAGGATCATTAAAAGAATCTACATGCCCTGATGCAACCCATATTTTTGGATTCATTAAAATAGAGCCATCTAATCCAACCATGTCCTGACGAGACTCTACTACCCTATGCCACCAATCAGATTTTATATTTTTCCTTAATTGTGCACCAAGAGGACCATAATCCCAAGAATTCGCGAGTCCACCATAAATTTCTGAACCAGCAAAGACAAACCCTCGCTTCTTAGCGAGGTTTGATATTTTTTCAATTGTAACAATATTTTTCATAGCACTACACAAAGCCTTTTTATGGTTACACTGTCATTATTTCTTTTTCTTTATTTACGGCAATATTAGAAATCTGTTCTGTATACTCATTTGTAAATTTATCTAATTCGTCAAGCATTTTAAATTTCTCATCTTCACTTATGTCCTTGTCTTTTTCTTGTTTCATTATTTGATCTCGTAATTCCTCTCGTACGTGACGAACCTTAATTCTTGCGTCCTCTATTCTGTCTTTCATGAGCTTGACCATGTTTTTTCTATTATCCTCTGTCATCATTGGCATTACTATCCTAATAACATCCCCATCAACCACTGGACTTAATCCTATTCCAGAATCTCTAATAGCCTTTTCCATACTTTGTAACAAGGCTTTATCCCAAGGATCAATAGTAATTGTCTTTGCATCAGGTATTGTAATAGAAGAAAGGCCTTTCATTTCCATTATAGAGTCATATGCATTCACTGGAATATCCTCTACTAATGCAGGTGTTGCTCTGCCTGTACGCAAGGATGCCAAATCACCTTGCAAATACTCAATTACTGATTCAAATTTTGGTTTTTGTTGAACTAAAAATGTATGCATAGTTTTTTATTGTTATTCTACAGGTGCAGCTACTCCGACATATAACACCGAACTGTCTTTTGGGTCAACTACTAATACCCTAGGTATTCTATTTGAAGGAAATCTTTCTGTCTTCCATGTCACACCAGCATCAGCACTTCTATAAAAAATTGAATTAGCTGCAAAGTAAATACGTTTTGGATCTATAGGATCAATTGCAAGTGCTTTTATCTTCAATTGGCCTGGTGAAGTAAGAAGTTCCAGCGGTTCCCAATTAAGACCAAAATCTTTTGATCGAAGCAATCCGTAAGTTGTTGCAGCTAGTACAACACTAGAATTTTTATTTTGTGTCATTGTAAAAACCTCTTTAGCACGCTGCAATTTTTCTATATTACTCTCTACAACCTCCCAATTCTGGCCACCATCTGTAGTTCGTCTTATACCGCTGTTAAAAGTTGATACTATGACATTACGAGTGTCTACATTGCTTATTAAAATTTCTGAAACCTCGCCACCAGATTTAAGCACAGTTTGCCACGTATCTCCCTTATCATCACTCCTTAAAACATCTCCGTTAGATAATCCTATCCAAATAGTATTACTGTTATACCAATCAATTGAAATACGATTCACTTTTACACCATCTCGTGTTTCAAGATATGTCTCTGAACTAAAAGTTCTCATACAATCTTTTGTACTGTATACCCTTGATCCTTTTGCAACATAAACATTACAAACATTTTTTGGATCAACCTTAATATCTAAAACCAAACCTTCTCTGAATGCCTTGTGACGAACCTGGCGCCATGAATTTCCTGCATCCTCACTATAAAGCATCCCATTTTTTCGTGTAGCAATGTATGTAAAATTATTATCTTGTGGATCCATTTCCATATTTATAACATTGGTTGTAGCCAAAGTACCTATACCTTGTGCTGTTGGAACTAAAACAATCTGCCCCCATTCCTCACCAACATTAACTGTTTTAAATACACCACCATCATTAGTTTTTGGACCACTTGAGCCACCAAAACAACCTGCTCCAGCAAGAATGATTGGCAATAAAAGTATTAAAAATCTTTTCATATATATTAAGTTAATAAAATATTTTCAAGAATCAAATGTGTGTTTACATTGCTTTTTGCAACAATGCGAGCACGTCTAATTTCTTGAAGTAGGTTATATAAATCAATTATTTTAAATTTATTTGTTAATTTGTTAATATCGTCTTTATTATTTTTATAAACACACAAATCATTGCAACCAATCTTATTCAACAACACATCTCTTAACACAGACTCCCACCTATCAAGAACTTCATGTAATTTTTTATTTTTATCAGTCTCTTGCTTTGTAATAATTTCTGTAACAGATTTAAACTTACGCGCTACCGAAGATTGAAACAAATGAGATACAGAAGAAACAACTATATCTAAATTTGCACGAAAAGATCCGTCCTTAATATATGATATTGCTAAACCTGGTCTGCCAAATGCTAAATCTGAAAATAAATCTGCTTGTTTTTTTCCAATACCACTTTTTATAAGAGAGCTACTAATAAGATCACTTGATACTGTATACAAATTAATAACCTGACAACGAGAAACTATTGTTGCAGGCAAATCACTTATTGAAGTTGCACGTAAAATTAATAATGCTTTTCCATTAGGTTCTTCTAAGGTTTTCAACAAAGCATTCGAAGCACTCACAGATAATTTATCAGCCTCCTTTATAAAACCTACTTTATAACTACTTGCAAGAGGACTCATTGCCATCTTTTTATTAAACTCACGTATCTGCTCTACTGATATGTTTTGCTTTAACTTATCTTTGTCAGAAACTGTAGGTAATCTTTTAACAATAGAAACATCTGGTAATGATTCTAGACGATTTTGTGTATTTAATACATTGCGAATCAATTGCGTAATAACAGTTGTTTTTCCAGTATTTTTAGGACCAACAAAAAGCATACTATGTGGTAACTGATCGTTTTGAACCAATCTTGTAATGATCTCTTGAGCTGTTTTGTGTCCAATTATTCCTGAAAATACGCTCATACTAGCATAGTATATCACACTTTATAATCTAAAACATTCATTACTTCTTGGTTATAATACATATGTATATATTACGATTCGATCTTATTTGTCATAAATAACCAACAATTCTAATCATCTTTATTTAGCTGAACTTAGCTAAATAAAGATATTTCTAAATTGTAGGTCTTGACAAAACTGACAAAAACTGTTATTATTGTCATGTTGATAATCGGCATGTAAATCATTTATTTGAAAATGCCATACAATTGAATACTGGGGAGAGACCAGTGCTATCTGTGATTGTACAGATGCTCAATCATATAAAATCGATTTTTGTATGTGTCTTTACCTTGATACATTCAACAATCGGTTTTTTATTAATTAAGATTACGGAGGAGAGAGTGTACCCGTCCCTTCAAATCCGAAAGGAAGAGATGGGCGGTGGATACCAAATGGAATAACTGGGTTTACTCACTTAATCCATACGCAAGGAATCCGTTATTCATACCAACTCTTGAGTAGGTCACTGAATTTTTTCCCTCCGTGTTCTGAGTTAATAAAACCAAAAAAACTCTATTTATCTACTGTAGATAAATACTTTAACAAGGCAAGCGAACCAATTGAGATGCTTTGAGCTCTTGGTGACCGCATTGATGTGCATATTGACACATCTAGTCTTTTTCTCAGAGCGCTCCCCCTGATGGATGGGTATTTATATACCCATCCATCAGGGCCATTATTAATTTAACACAACCCCTTGCCCGATCGTAATCTTATTTACAAATAAGACATCTACGATCGGGTTTCTGTCATAATACGCAATTTATTTGTGTGTTATGAAGGAAATCACATAAAAATAATCTGATCTGGAATGAAGTAAATTATCAACTACTTCCTTCCAGATCAGATCCCCATGGTGGGGCTTTGAAAAGGACAGCACTGTGCAAATAAGCACAACACCATCTCAGAAAAGGAGAATTTTAATGCTGCAAAACATTTTTGAACCCCCCACCCTCATGGGAATGCAATTTTGTATTCCTGAAAACGACTCGCGTCCGGGCCTGCCGGGCAAGATCGAGGTTCTAGGTCGCAAGGCCCAGAAGTACTTCACAGGAAAGATAAACTTCCAAGAAAGCCATTTCAACAAAGGTGTTGCCGTCAGTCTGTGCATTCAGGCTGGTCAGGACTGGACCAAGTTGGGAAGCATTTCTGCGCTGAAAAAGCGTGGTAATGAGCTCCGGCTGATCTCTGAAGCCAGCGTGATTGCTGCTTCTACTGGTCTTCCGGTTGAATGGCTCGTTAAAGGAACTGAGTCTGTCGAAGGACTGCGAATGATCAAAAAGGCGGTTGAACTCGCTCGAAAGGTCAATCGTAATCACATGTTCTGGAGCAGTGTAATGACTCCCAGTCAAGTGATTGACCAGGAAATGAACGTCCTTTTGGCTCTGGAAGATGCCCTTATCACCGCACTCAAGACTAACCCCAAGAGTGATGATGAGAAGGAAGATCTCAAGCAGAGTACAACGACTGTTGATCTGCGTGACATGGATATGGAGGCTTTCATCGAAGGTCTAGTTCCTGTACCTTCAGAACTTCCGAAGTTGCCTAGTACCAGGTCTGAATCCGACACCAAAGTCAAGGCAAAAACCTGTACTGACAACAATTGTGTGATCGTGAAGCGGATTGAACTGCATGAACCTGGAACCTTGGTGGTTATTAATAACGAACTTCGTTATGTTTGCTGCGGCAAGCATGGCAAATGCCGTTCTTTGATGACACCTGAGGTCGCAAGAGTGACTGCAGATGAAAGTAGGCTTCGACGTCAGTACCGGATCCCTGCTTGGAAGCAGATTGTGACTGAAGACTTTCAGTCTGATCGCCACACGGTCTACTGTCCGAGTTGTTCAAAATTCATCCTCAAGGATGGGTCAAAGACACTCGCACAATGGATCACTTCTGCTGAAGAGACTGAGAGAGATCTTTCTCGAAATGGTAGGCAAATCGCACGTAGCTTGGGATACAACAATCCCTTGAACAACGACGCCTACCTTGAGCTGGCATTGGCAGAGCCAGGACTGCGTGCTAACGGAATCGTTGGCCCCAATAAGACCCGAAAAGGTCCAATGGGAATTCGCGCAGCCTTGGCAATCTCCAAGACCAACCCGAATCGTCGTAACGGCAAAAACCGTAGCAACAATCGGAATGCTCAACGCTCCTAAAAAGAGCACTTGTTAATCAATAAAACGATTAACACTTGGGGAACGTAGAAACACTCTTTCTGCGTTCCCCACTCATTAAAGGTCATAAGACAACTTGTGCTCTTTAATGGGTATAGAATTCTCTCCCCAAGAGACCAAAATAACATCCTAATAAGGATGTTATTTTGATATAAAAAGAACCCGGAAAAAACCGAGTTCTTCTACTGGCACGACAAACGCACCCTCTCTCTTCATATCTACTTATGTAGACAAAAAACATTAACACATACACAAACTTTGTCAAGTATCTTAAACAAAGACAATAAAGATAACTAATAATCTCTATAAAAAAAGGCTTTTTATGTTTAAATTACTTGACAAATATCATATTTTTTGTTAATCTAATCTTACAATTCAATCATGTCTATAAAAATAGATATACTACAACTGACTAGAGTGTGTGTTATGTAAATACAAAACCTCACTCTTTAGTATAGAGGAGGCAAAATGCCTGGAAAGATAGAGGGAAATAAAGCAAACACGCTTAAACAGACGTGTATTACTAGAACTGCACTAAACTTCTGTAATTTTCGTCAAACTGACATAAGTCGTAATCCACGACGTTTTCAACCTTGTTACATTTGTCCAGGCGGTGGTTAGCTACTTTAACCAAACCTGTCGACTAAAAGTCATCTTATCTACGGCCACTAACTCACGGCCGTTTTATGTTACTCAAATTTTTGTTTCTTATAATTTTCAGCACCTCTCCATGCTAATTCAAACAAAGCTTTTACAGTATCTGCAATTTCCTTACTGGTAATGACCACTGACAAAATAGCTGATTTATATGAAAATAAAAATATATGATTATCTCTCACAACAATACTTCCATGAATCGGAAACTCACTTGCAGGTATAATTCGTATCTCCCCTTTTCCCATGTGAGGTAATGATACATCTGATTCATCTTCAACAATTGCAAGAACCCTGTGTTCAGTATCGCTAGTTCTTAAAGTTGCATGGTGAGCATCTCTGTCGTGCATTACTTCAATTGTATTTTGAACATCCTCAAAAGGAAATATTTCAAAAAATTCACCATCTAATTTTTCAAACATTGAACGAACTGTCTTAATCCCTTCAATTCCTTCAAGATATCTGATTTGCGGCTTTGTACCTTCTGCATTAAAAAGAGCCATTAACATTGGTAATGTTTTATCTAACTCTGCTCTTTTTTCTGCTATCGCCCTATTTTGAGTATCTAAAATTGCACCAAGTCTTTCTGGAGACTCAGCTGCATAAAAACGCTTCTTACCTTTTACAAAAGTTGACATAAGACCACGTCCTGACAAAGATTCTATCATGACGTAAGTAGTTGCTCTGTTTACTTTTGATTTATGTGATATGTCTTGAACAGGTGAAGGACCCAACTCTAAAGCCGCCAGGTACACTGACGCCTCTTTATCAGAGAGTCCTAAATGTTTTAATTCATTGATTAGCTCATCCATAAATATATTTCTATCTTTTTATTTCAAAAACATTATACCAAACTACGCAAAACCTCCCAGGTCTTAAGTGCTGTTTTATCCCATGTGTAATTTTTTACATGCTCCAATCCTTTTTCAATTAACATTTTTCTTAAACCAGAATCCTCAACTACACTACTCATTGCATTTGACCATGCTTCGGGTTTTTCAGGTGCAACATACAAAGCAGCATCTCCACAAACCTCCTTATGTACTTGAATTTTCGAAGTTATTAATGCTGTGCCACTTGCCATGGCCTCAAGATTAGGTATTCCAAATCCTTCATACCATGAAGGAAACAAATAAGCAGTTGCCACACTCATTATGTGCGATAAATCATCGCCATCCACAAATCCGAGTAGCCTAATTTGATTTTTAAACATCGATCTTTTTATATACACATTAATCTCATCAAAACCAAAACCTTTATCACCTATCAACACAAGCTCAACAGGATCACCTTTACCGCGCTTTTGTTTAAATAATTCAAAAGCTCGAATAATTGTTTTAAGATTCTTTTTATTTTCAATACGGCCAACAGATAAAAAAAAGTTCTGACCAAGTCTGTACTTATTTAACACAGATGCACTTTCATTTATTGGCATGCTTTTGTATACACCAGCTTCAGCTGCTAAATGTGTTGTGGTTATATGTTCAGGATTTATTTTTAATAAATCCACCAACTCTTGTTTTGTAAAATTAGAAACAGAAATTAACTCATCAGACTTTTTTATTGCACGCTTTGTTGCAGATTTTAATCTTTTAATATCAGATGATCTATAAAACGATTTATAAGTAATAAATCCAATATCATGAATTGTAGATACAATTTTTGTGTTCCCTTTATAACGCACAGGACCTTGTGATGGTAAGAACAAAACACTTGGTTGAGTCTTGTAAACCTCCCAACTAACACGACCTTGCATCCACATACTACTAATTGGCCAGTTTAGGACCTTAGATTCCCATCCTGTAGGCATATCTGCTAGATCATCGTTTAATTTACTTGGTGAATATAAAAATACTCTCTCCCCTTCATTAAGAGAATGTTTCTTCATGGCTTGAATCAAATGAAAAGAATAATTCTCTACACCTGTCCTTTTTGTTTTATTTGCGGATGAAACATCTATACCGTAAGTGACAGACATATTATTTTAACTTGTAAATACACTTCTTTTATAAGCATCTAAATTTTCCAAGGCTATACCTGTACCCTTTGCAACACACTGCTGTGGATCTTCAGCCATAAATGTTGGAACTCCTGTAGCTTCAGCAATTAATGTATCTAAATTTCTTAACTGAGAAGAACCACCCGATAAAACTATACCTTTATCCATAACATCAGCGGAAAGCTCTGGTGGTGTCTTATGCAAAACCTCTTTTACTGTATGTATAATCCCCTCCAACTCATTTTGTATAGCTGCAGTTACATCATCAGATGTAACATCAATAGTCTTTGGCAAACCATTTATCATATCTCTTCCCTTAACCTCCATAGATAATTTATCTGGCAAATACATTGCAGCGCCTATCTGAATCTTTATATCTTCTGCTGTTCTCTCGCCAATTGCTAAACCATACTTACGCCTAATATATTCTGAAATTGCCAAATCAAACTTTACACCTCCTATTCTAACAGATTCTGAAGCAACTATTCCACCAAGAGATATAACAGCCATTTCTGATGTTCCGCCACCGATATCAATAATCATATGACCAGATGGTGAACCAATAGGAATATTTGCACCAATTGCAGCAACAATAGGTTCCTTTATTATATATGCAGCCTTGGCACCAGCAGCCAATGTAGCATCTATAACAGCACGTCTTTCTGTTGATGTTATTCCTCCAGGAACTGCAACCATTACCTCTGGCCTAAACAAACGAACACCACCCAAAGCTTTATTTATAAAATATCTAAGCATGGCCTCTGTTGTTCTATAATCTGCTATAACACCATCTTTTAATGGTCGTCTTGCAACAATCGTGTCAGGTGTGCGACCAAGCATGTCTTTAGCCTCTTTACCAACTGCTAATACTTTTTTATCAACATAAGACACAGCAACCACTGAAGGCTCTTGTATGATTATCCCTCTCTTTGGTAGATACACCAACACCGTAGCAGTACCAAGATCAATTCCGATTTTTTTTTGAAACATACTTAATTTTTTATCCAATAAACCACCTACTCTATAAACTTACTCTGAATGTTAAATCTTGATCTAAAATTGTATTCAAATCATACACATCATCACCCCATTGATACTTAGCTTCATGAGGTATGGCATTTGAAACATTTTTATCAAAATCAATACTCATAGTCAATGGATAGTCTCTTGCACCATTTTGTTTATAATAATCCAATGTATAATCTCCATTATTAATTGATTCCACAACCATTGGAGATAATTCATATTCAAATATCAACTCCTTACTTTCACCAGGCTCAATAGATATAAAGGTACCAAATGAAGACAATCCTAACTCATCAACCACATCAACAGCACCTTCTAATAATGTTGGATTTTTTAGCTTATCATCAAGCAATGACCCATGTACCTTTATAAACTTACTTCCCATAGGTACGTAAACTCTTGTATATGTTCTATACCTTGTTGTACGCCAATCAAATGATCCTGTATGCTCATATCTTATTTTTGTTCGTCCTATCATTCTACCATCAGGGCTTTTAAAAATTTCATAAAACAGAAATCTGTTTACTTTTGGATCAGTTTTTAAACTAGCAAGATTGGCATCTACAACTAATTGAAAATCATCTGCTCCTGAAATAACCCTTCCTCCAAAACCAGATTTAGTAATTACCTCCTCTAAATTAGTATCCGAGCTATATACAAACAACTGTTTATCTACAAACCCACGCCGTAAAGCATCAAGCACCTCTTACCATCTATATACCGGTAAGTCATATAAACTATTCTGAACTTCCAGAACCAAATCTGCTAATATTTCTTTTCTCTGACTGTATGGTATTCCATTTTTTTGAAATCCCTTTTCTACTTCATATTCAATTTTTGTTGCTATATTATCAGATTGAAAAATTTGTCCTGAAATATTTTGTGACCCAACAATTTCCAAAATGCTTGCTGCAAAAATTGGTGTAAATCCAATCACACTATCAACATATCTAGCATGCGGAACATTTTTTTTCTGCTCAGCAGACAAAACATTTGATTGTGCAATAAACTGATCAATTACATTTAGTGAACTTACAGCAAAATCCGGTGACCAATTCCCATCACGCATATACCACTTTGATTCACCAATATACCTTTTAATTGGCTCTGGGGAATCTCTAAGATTATATTTTTCTGATGGTTTATCTATTGCATACACATCCTCAACTTGAAACGATAAAATCTCAGTATCCTTTATTTTCAACAATCCATATGTTCCAATAAAACCACCACCGGGACGTAATTCATCATTATTTAAAAACAAAACCAAATGATTTTGCTCCTCATCTAGACCAACCATACCAGGCAAAACACGAGATGCAATTGAAAGTAAATACAACTGCTCCTCCGCTTTTTTAATATGATCAATAAATGGCTCTACTGCATCGAATAAAAAACCGGAATTCTGTTGTTTTTGAATCGTGTCTAATTCTGAAAGAACAAGACCAATCCTTGTAGACATAAGCTCTAATTCACTAGAAGAAGAATTTAAACGAGCAATAATTGTCTTCTTTGTATCTGTTGGTAAATCACCAAAAGCAACATCTGGTTGCAATCCCAAATTAATCTGTTCAAAATAATAATCAGACATTCCTGATAACTTAATTATTTCATCAGATAAATCTAAAAGGCCCTTTACAGAATCAATGACACGACCTCCGGCAATTACAATCTTATTTATATGCTCAATTTGGGAATCTATGTATGGTATGAAACTTACAGACTTTATAAATATCAAACTATTTTGAGCAGCACTAAGTGAATCCTTAGATTGATTAATAGCTTCGATTGCTTTTTCAAAATGCATTTCAGACGCATTTAATTTTGCTTCCTTAAAATAATCACGAACATCAAAAATATTTACAGTAAACTGACCAACAGCAATTAATAATATAATGAGCCACAGAATAAACACCCCTGATGCTGTATACAAAAAAGATCGCAACTTAATAATACGTCTGTGTTTTTTATGAACACTCTCATCTTCTGTTTTATGAATATAAAATGGATCGTGAGACACAATACATGACTTAATTTAATTATATTAACTATCTTGGTTTTTTTTTACCCTTATACTTTCTATAATAGTACATTGCGCTCTTTATCTGAACCCTAGTAAGTGGATTAAATAATTGCTTTATAAAACCACCCTCAGCAGTCTCTCTTCTGTGATAATGAATTAACTCCACTTTTGGATAATAAGTAACACGCCATTTCTTATCCCAAAATCTTCTACACAAATCTTGATCCTCAAAATACACAAAAAAATTTGGATCAAATCCACCAACTTCATCTAAAGCCTTCCTTCTAACAAATAAAGCGGCACCTAATAAATAATCAACATCCTTTGTTTCTATATGATTATAATCCTTCATTAAATAATTATCTACAGATTTTTTTGCAAATGATAAATTTTTTAAAATAGGAATCCTTCTATAAAAAATCATTGATGGTTGCATGAATCTATAACAGCTATATTGAGTCGTACGATCTGGATTAAGAAGCTTTGGACCCACAATTCCTATGTCTGTATTATTATCCATAAATTCCACCAACTTCTCAAGCACGCCAGATAACATTACAATATCAGGATTAAAAATAAAACAATATTTAGAATTTGATTTTTTAATTGCCAAATTCATTCCACAACCAAAACCAACATTTTCCTCATTAAATACATACAAAACATCTGGAAATTCTTTTTTAATTTTATGTAAAAGTGAATTATCTAAATTATTATCAACCACAATTATTTCATAAGAAATAGTCGGTGCACTTTTATATATACCTTTTAATGTTTGCCTTAATAAACCAGGTGTATTGTAGTGAACAATCAATATTGAAACTTCCTTCATATAAACCACTTGTGCAGATCTTTTATTGTGATCCTTTTTTTCTTCATTAAATCCATTCGCTTTAAAATAATTTTTGGTGTAAGTAAAATACTTTCAATATATGCACCTATATTTTTTGTTTCAAAAATCAGAACATAAACAAACCTCAATAATTCATTTAATATGATTCTTGGTGCAAAAAGTAAAAATGTAGTAAATCTTAAATTTTTAATAAGTAACAATAAATGATTTCTTGTTGAATATTTACTTCTTACTTTTGATTTTTTTAATCTATTTAAAAATTTTTCAAATAAACTCATCTTTTCTTTTCCAAACATCCCTCTAAAATGATACGCAACTGCATTTGAATTATACATAGCATTCCATCCCAAGGTTTTTAACCTCCATGCCAAATCAACATCCTCCTTGTAAGAAAAAAAATCATTGTCAAAAAACTCATCCTTATATCTTGCATCATGAAGTGCACTTGCCCTATACAAAACCAGAGCACCAGAAATACCAAAAACTTGTTCGTTTCTATTAAACTGCCCTTCATCTAATTCACCTGCGCCTCGATCTATAAAAGTCATATTTTTATATGCATTTATGCCAGTAGAATCAATCATGTCTGATCTAACTGTATTATCAAAAACCCCATCCGATTGATTAGAACCGAATGCTCTTAATATTTTTCCACCAAATGATCCAATCTTTTTTTCAACACCAATACCAGAAACTAATTCTTCTAAAAAAGTAGGTGTGAGAATCACGTCAGGATTTGTAATTAAAATAAAATTATCATTATAGGATTCCTCTCTACAATGATCTAATACAAATCTTATACCTTGATTATGAGCATAAGAAAATCCTCTATTACGTGCATTTCTTAAAAATTTACAATTAGGATATTCTGTTTTTACAAATGTCTCAACACCATCTGTTGAACCGTTGTCTATAACCAATACACTAAAATTTTCAAATGTTTGTTCTGATATGGAATTGAGTAATTTTGGTAAAAATCTCATCGAATTCCATGTAACAATATTAATAGATACAGATGGCTTCATATATCTTATTTACTTCTGTGTTTCTTTGTGACATTAAAACCTAAATACCTACCAAGCATTAAACGCGACTGTGCATCAATTGCAGGAAATGACCCAAATACTATAAACGTTATTGGCAAAAGAAGCCACTGAAATACCATTACTATCCATGTATGTCTACGTACCTTACTTGGACGTTTTGGAAGCAATGTAAGTGCCATAACAGAGGAAACCAAAATACCTACCATTGCAAATTGCATTAACTGCTCTAGAGTAAAAGGAGCTGCTTGAACTATTGCATTAGTTTGTCCTTTTGCAACCCATAAAGGCAACCAACCTAATACAAACATTAATATTGGGGCTGTAGCCCATGTAAACATTCCCTCTATATGATTAAACAAATATTTTAATTTTATACCTAAACCAATTGTTTTATTTCTCTGAAAACCATCCACTAAAAAAGGAAGGTGCTCTACACCCCATGCCCAACGTCTCATTTGTACATATAAAGCCTGTAATGATTCTCTGTAAGTTTTACCTGTAACAGTATCCATTGATACAGGCAAAAACATTGGCTCCACCCTATAGTCACCTTCATAATGAAAAAATGCTTGCATGAAAATACGCGAATCTTCACTAACAATATCTTTTTGCCAAAAACCAACATCCTTTAACATTTTCCATGGCATAGAATGAGATGAAAATGTCCACAATCTATCTGGTCTTGCAAGCTCTCCAAACAACCAGAAAGTTGTACCAAATGCACCAACTCTCACTGGTGCTGATGCGGTCCATATATTGTTCGAAAATAAAGCAATTGGTTGATATGAAACATGGGTTGGATTTTCTATAGTGCAGTACAAATATGTTAAATATGAAAAATACTGCTCATGCGCAATGGTATCAACATCAAACGCAGAAACTATAATATTTTCATCTTTAATTTCATAAAAATGCTTACTAAGCACATCTACCATTGCATTACCCATCCAATTTAGGTTTGAGCCTTTACCAGATATCTCACCATCCAATCCACTTGGATGCTCTGTTATAAACAACCCCCTAAACACGCCATCAAACTGCTTCTGTATATTTTTTGAAACCTGTGTAAAATTATCATGATCCGACTCTTCTCCACCCAAAATAATAATCATTCTATTGTTTGGAAACGAATTTTTTTTTAAAGAATTAATTGTTGCTTTAATAATTTCAAAATCTTCTTTATACGTAGGCAAGAAAATTAAATGATATTTATTTTTTGTTTCAGGAAGATCATCAATGATTAACTGCCAGTTTATTTTTTTTACTTTATTATATTTCCACCATGATAAAAACATAAAAACATTAAAATAAACCACCCTAAACAACCAAAGCAAATCAAAAACAATTATAAAAATTATTACCCATAAAGGTTTTACAAAAGACAAGCCAATAGACAAAGCAAAAGTTCCCCAAACCAATAGGCCGGGGAACATTTCCCAAAATCTTTTTTTTCCGTAACTGTACTTTTCTGACATTAGTGATCAGACGAAATGTCTTTTTTTAAACGAGTTAACAACTGCGACGCATGATCCTTGCCTCCTAGACCAAAAGCCAATCCACCAGCAAGCGACAACATAAATACCAAACCGGTAAACAAAACCCTTATTAAGTCTGGTGCAATTTGCAACTGAACCAAAGCCGCCATAAAGCTGAATACTAAAATTGCCCATTTAGCCATTCCAGACAAAAAATTTGCTGAAGCAAGTTGAGCTGCCTCAACAGCAGACTTAACTACATTTTGAACAAAATTTCCCAATAAAATTCCTGCTAATAAAACAATTACTGCAACAATAACATTCGGGATAAATAGTACTACTTGTTTTAAGTAATCTGTGACTTCCAACCAACCAAGTATCTCTGTAGCCGCAATAAGTGCAACAATAATAAAAAACCATTTTACAATCCACCCCATTAAATTACCTATGTGTAATCTAATTCCCATTCTATCAAACTGAGATCTGATCTCTAATTTTTGTGCCAGATCATCAATTCTCATTAATTTTATCAACTGCTCAACAACTGTACGAAGAACATGAGCAATTATCATACCCAAAATAAAAACAACAATTGCACCTATTACATTTGGCAAGTATGCAATTATTGTATCCCACAACTGTAACAGCGGCCCCTGTAACACATCTGATAAATTCATATATAAATTTAATTTATTAATTATTAAGACTCAAATACTTTTACCAAACGTTACCATCAATTACATCACAATCCAACCCTTAAACCAAAAATACACACTATTTACAACTATTCACCAAAACCCTTCACAGCTGGTCTGTCATATACCGGATTTACATATTGTACTTCACTAGACAACTTGGAAAAATCAACTTCATTTAATAAATCTACCGGGTTAAGAAATTTATAATTATCAATAGAATATACTGGAATGTTTTGAGTAAATCCAAAAGTATTTGCGATTGCAGTACTGGTTCTTGTTGAAGTAAAAGAACCCGGTCCACTCACACACATAACAGCATCTATTTCTGATGCAGATAGATTCCATTTGTCTAATTGCTCAGAAATAACTTTTAAAAGCTGTTCTGGAGACAAATCATACCTATTTATATGCTCAAAAACCCCATCCTTTACAATACCTATCCATGCAAATTTAATATCTTGTGCTGATAGAAATAAAATCATACCTTTGTCATTTTATCTATCATTACAATTTTGTCAGAATTTAATATCTCAAGCAAAAATTTATCAGCCATTTGCCTTCTATCCAAAAATTCATCTTTTGGCATTAAAGTATAATTTATCTCATAAGGAACCTCGAACTCGAATTTGTTAATAATTTTTTCTAAAATAGACTGCTTAATATCGCCAACTATTAATATATCCGTAGGAACAGATGGACTATCAACAAAACGACCTGTGAACACCATATAATGTATACTGCCTTTTTCATTAATCTCCTGTACAAGATTTTGTTTTAATAATATTTGAATCTTTTGAAATAATGAACGTAGATCGCTATATAATATAAAATCCGTATTTACCTGATAATACTTCTTTTTATCAGCAAGTGCCGTTGTTTTTTTGATGTTCTTTACATGTTTTTCCCTAATTAGGCCCATTTCTAATAAATTCTTCAATTCACGTCTTACAGAATTAAGCTGTGCATCTATTTTTCTGGTAAGTTGTCTAACATAAAAAGCCTCCTGCGAGCACTGCAAGAACAAACTCATCAAACGAGCACGTGTCTTTGAACCAAACATCTGCTCAAGTTTAAAATTATTTTTTGTCATAAATCCTATTGCACACAATGATTATCCAGGTATAATGTACACAAAGCTACAAAAGAGATCAAATTTTATGAATCCAACACTACAGGCAGCAAACTATCAACCCTCCAGTCCTCAGGAAAAAATAGATGGAATATCTCTATTACTACCAGTAAAATCACGTAATGGTTTTGTGTTTTTAGTAGCAAATATCAAAAAAAGATCAACAGATTCAGAATTACTTCTACAGTTTTTAAATGATCAAATACACAGATTGGCAGATTCTTTTGGAAAAGAAGCAAATGCACAACATAGATTTGAACAATTTCTTGGTGCATTAAATGAAAACATCTCACAACAAGTCAGAGATGGTAAATGGAAAGTACAAATAGATGAATTTGATGCAATGATTGGAATAGCCTGTGAAACACAAATGTATTTATCTGGCACAGGTGAATTGACCGCACTTTTTCTTCATAAGAAACCCTCTCAAAGATATCAAATATTTAATTTATTTAGAGGGATACAAACAGAACAAAATCTACCAACCTGGGAAAAGACATTTGCTGTAATACTGGACGGTGACCTGCATGGTGGTGATGTGTTTTGTATATCAAATAAAAATCTTCAACAAGAGATCCAAAACGAAGAACTTAATAGTATTTTAACAACACTTCCACCAAAAGGTGCGGCAGAAAAAATAAGACAGTACTTTTCAGAAAAAGAAAATGTTCTTATTCTTATTATAAAATCTGAAACAGATAAATCTGTAGAAAAAAATAAACAAGCAAAAATCTTATCTGACGTATCAATTGACAAATTAACCAAATCTGAAGAAAAAACCACAGAGCTATTATCAGAAAAAAAACCAAAAATTGGCAAAATTATTATTTGGATACTAGAAAAAATATTTAGCAAACAACCAGCATCAAGAATATTGAAGGATCTTAGAAAAGGTGAATCAAAATGGAAAATTGCGCTACACGCAACACAAATATTAGGACGAACTGGTATTAAATACACTAAAAATATATCCAAAAAAACTCTTAAAAAAGGAGGTCAACTAGCAAAAAAAGAAAACAGAAAAGTTGCTATAAATAAAGTCATGAAAGAAGGCTCTAATATATCTAATCGAATATTTAATCTAAAAAATAAATTATTTGGTTTACCAAAATCAACAAAATACTTAACAATTGGAGTAATTATAATTGTAATAACATTAGCTTTTAGTGTATCCCTTCTATCAAAAGCTCAAGTAAAAAATAAAGAACAAAAAGCTTATGATGATGCACTTAATAAAGTTGAAGATGTTATAGAAAGAGCGGCTGGTGCAATTATTTATAAAGATGAAAATCAGGCAAGAACACTCTACATTAACGCTCTTAGCCTTATTGATAAGCTGCCAAGCGATTCAGTAGAGCGTAGTAAAAAAATAAGTGATCTAAAAATTGATATAAGAAATGCCACAGATGAAATTCGACACATGGTTACAATACCAAATCCAGCACTGATAACAGATCTTGCATTACTAAACGACGGCTTGTTTGTAAATTCATTCACAAATCTAGAAAAAGAATTATACGTACACGCATCAGATGGTAAATTATATAAATTTAATAGAACACAAAAGTTATTCAAAGCAGTAAGTCTAAAATTAGAAAAAATAGATACACAAATTATATCATCATCATCTAACAATAATTTTGTATATGCAATAGATGAAAATGGAGACATGTATTCACATGATATAGAATCCTTGGCTCAAGAAAAAATAAACCTTGAAACAATTATAAAAGGTACTGATATTGTAGCCTATGCAAATAGACTTTATTTACTTAGTCCAGCAGAAAATGAAGAAGGACAAATTTATCGATATTCTGCATCTGGCTCAATTTTTAGTAAACCACAACCATGGATTAAGGCCAAAACAACAAACCTAAATAATGCAACATCCTTAGCTATAGATGGAACAATATTTGTTCTAAAGAAAAGTGGTCAAATTATAAGATACATAAGCGGAAGCGAAGTTGGTTGGAGTGCCGGAATCGTTGATCCACCAATTACAAGTGCGACTAACATATGGACTGACACCGAGAGTAATTATGTGTATGTAATGGAACCTTCAACAAAACGTATTATTATTTTTGAAAAGGAGACAGGAAATTTCGTTGTTCAATATAAATCAACTGCTTTTTCTGAAATGGTGAATTTTGTAGTGGATGAATCAAATTATACAATTTATATCATGTCTGGATCTAAGTTATACTCAATAGCAGCGAGTCACCTTAAATAAAAATTTAAACTAAAAAGAACGGATCCAGTCCGTTCTTTTTATAAATAATATAAAATTATTTTACTGAAACTGTTCCACCAGCATCTTCTAGTTGTGTCTTTAATTCTGCAGCTTCTTCCTTTGTTACACCTTCTTTTACAGCCTTAGGAGCGCTATCAACAATCTCCTTAGCTTCCTTTAATCCAAGACCTGTGATTGCACGTACTGCCTTGATTACACCGATCTTATTTTCACCAATACCTGTAAGCTCTACAGTAAACTCGGTCTGCTCATCAGCTGCAGAATCACCTGCACCTGCTGCACCTCCAGCTACAGCCATTGCTGGAGCAGCTGCACTAACACCAAATTTCTCTTCAAGCACTTTTACTAAATCTGCCAAATCAAGTACTGACATTTCCTCAATCTTTGACACTAAATCCTGAAACTTTGCAGGAACCTCTACTGCTTCAGTCTTTGTTGCTTCTTCTGACATAATTTTTATTTTTATTATTAAGCTTTTGCTTCTTTTATAGAATTAAGTACGTAAACCAAATTACGCAAGTTACCAGCAAGCACATTAACAAACCCTGAAACAGGCGCGTTAATTGAACCGACAACTTTAGCAAGTAATTCTTCTCTGCTTGGTAATGTAGCAAGTTGCTTAATAGCATCTGCTCCTACCAACTGACCTTCCAAAACTCCGCCAACTACTTTAATTTCATCGCGACCTTTTGAAAACTCAGATATTATTTTTGCTGCTGAAACCTCATCGTCATATCCAAATGTTGAAAGAATGCTTCCTTCAAACTCGTCTCTATTAACCTTGAAACCATTTTTTTCAAGAGCTAAAAGAAGAAGAGATTTTTTTGTTATAAGAATTTCAACACCATTCTCTGCACCCTTTTGTCTAAGACCGTTTGCATCTTCCATTGTATATCCAGAAACAGATGTAAATACTGCTGCCTTCATATTAGAAAGTTTATCTGCGATCTCTGACACTAGTTCTTCTTTTTCTTTTCGTGTTTTTGCCATAGTATTTTGTATATTTATCGACCTTTAAATAAAAAACTGCCGATTACATACCGCAGTGTTCTAAGAAAACTTTTCAGAATCTCATTTACCTCGACAGGACTTATTTCATTAATGAAAACCTGTTGTCTACGGCGGATATGTTCATTACTAATAGCAATGTAGCATCTCCAATCTTTAGTTCAAAAAGAGTATATATAAAACATATATGATTGTCAATAAAAAAAGCGACTAGTTTAGTCGCTTAGAGTCCAATTGTCTGGTCTACCGCATCTCCTCCACTGCCGGTAATGTTTAAGACAATAACCTTTTGAGTCGTGTATGTTTTTACATCCAGCAACCTTGCAACCAACATGCTTTATGCGTGGTGGTGGTGTCCAGTTGTCTGGTCTTCCGTGATCCCGCCAATTATCGAAATGCTTCCTGCAACAACCTTTTGTTCTATGAGGATTTATACATCCATCTATCTTACAACCAACATGCTTTATGCATGGTGGTGGTGGCGTCCAGTTGTCTGGTCTTCCGTGATCCCGCCACTGCTGGTAATGCTTCCTGCAATAACCTTTTGATTGGTGAGGATTAATGCATCCAGCAACCTTGCAACCAACATGCTTTATGCGTGGTGGTGGTGGTGGCGTCCAGTTGTCTGGTCTACCACTTTTCAACCACTGCTGGTAATGCTTATTGCAATAACCTTTTGCACTACGCACTTGATCACACACACCAACCTTACAAAATCGAATCATTAAATAAAACCTTGTTGCACAAAAGTAACATATACAACGAAAAATATTAGAATAAAAAACCAACATTGTCAATCCAACAATGTTAGTCTTTGTATACTACACACCTATAATAGTACCTATAAAACCCTTACCTCTTAATAAATTATCTAAATTTTCAATATTTTTACCATTCAATAAGGCCACCTTAATCTTTGATGTACTTGCCAGGCGTGATGCTACTGGATCAAATGGTACATTCATACCAGGATCCCACTTATTACCAACCATCTTTCTAAAATCCTTCCACGATATATCACAAATTATTTTTGCGTCCTTATGTTTGTTTGGATCCTTATCATAAACATAATCTATGTTAGACAAATTAACCAGAACTTCTGCTTTTAATCTTTTTGCAAGTCTTGTTGCAACATAATCTGTTGACCATCCTGGTTTCCACCCAGCTGCAATAAGTACTGGCTTCTTCCATTTTGTTAATGGCCTTGTTGGATCTTTAAGCATTACAGGATGTGCAATGTCACGAAATACAGTTCGCAGCAAATGTCCATTTAACCTTGTAGAGTGAATTCCTAACCAATCAAGATCATCACGAGTAAGCTTACCAACTTTTCGTGCACTCTCTTGATAATGACGAGCAGTTCCACCACCACCCACAACAATAACAAATCTCCAATCTCGTTTTGTATGCTCACTTATAAGTACATGTAAATCTTTCAAAAACTTATGATCGATTCCGCCATTTGGCACAACCAATGATCCTCCAACTGAAATAACTAATGTAGACGGCTCAAGTGAATTTGAATGTGTCATAAAAAAAATCGCCCTTATTGGACGATGAAATGATTAAGATTCTTCGGCTTGATTAATTAACCAATTAGTAAACATTGAAATTACCCACAATATTAATGCAGCAAAAAATGCTGGAACAAAGCCTGTAATAATAAAGCCTTCAACAATCGTTGAGGCCAACCATATCATGAGCGCATTAATTACAAAAGTAAATAATCCTAATGTTAAAATTGTAACCGGTAAAGTTAATATAAATAACAACGGTCTCACTAGTGCATTTACTAATCCCAAAATCAAAGCAGCAATAAGTGCATTATAAAAAGACTCAATCCCAAAACCAGGAACAATATTTGCAACTATTAACAATGCAACAGCATTTATTATCCAACGAAAAATTAAATAACTCATAATTTATTCATCAAATTTAGCTTTAATTTTTTCAACCTTATTCTCAATTTCTGATAATCTAGCTTTTAAATCATTTGCGAGTTCAAGTCCTTTTTCAAATTTCTTTAAACCTTGTTCTAAATCAAGATTTTCCTCTGAATCAAACCATTCTGTTATATCTTCTAAATCTTTAAACGACTTAGCGAAATTTTCCTTTTTCTTTGGAGGCATATTAAATTAATTTTTGTTGTGACTTCTTCTTAACACTGACAACTTTTGCCACAAACGATCCTGACGCCAATTGTACACCTACTTGTGCATCAATTTCAAGATCAGACATATTTTTTACAATGTGAGCACCTTTAGTAATAATACCATAACCTCGTGCTAATACCCTTTTTGGATCAAGCTGTCTAAGAACTTTGGTAAAAAAATTAATATTTTCACCTATTGCAGACAACCAATTTCCATTTTTTTGAATTAAATTAGAACGTAATATACCCAACCTGTCTTTTTCTCTTTCTAAAATATACCCAACCAAACTGATTGCACGTTCAATAATATTATAAGATGCCGATATCTGATCAGTAACCCTATCTTCCATATGAGATTTCATATTCTCTATTTCATACAGAACATCTTGCCTATTTGGAACTATTAATTCTGCTGCATTAGAAGGTGTAGATGCACGTACATCAGCAATAAAATCACATAACGACTCATCGCGCTCATGACCCACACCACAAACAACAGGTATCTTTGATTGAAATAATGCACGAGCAACAGACTCATCATTAAACGCATGCAGATCTTCCAAACCACCACCTCCTCTTGTTAAAACAATCACATCGGGTCGTTCTGATTCTGATAATAAATTTAAGTACTGAAATGCTTGAACAATATCATTTACAGCCTCCCTGCCCTGAACATGAACATGAGTATGAATAACAGACACACCTCCCCATCTATTATTTAGAATTCGAACAAAGTCACCATATGCAGCTGCATCCCTTGATGTAATCAAACCTATTTTTTCTGGAAAACGTACAAGACCTCTTTTTCTAGAAACATCAAACAAACCTTCATCCTCAAGTTTTTTCTTTAATAATTCGTACGCTCTACGCAATGCACCCTCACCAACAGGAATTACAGATTGAACGTTCATTTTAAAACTGCCAAATCTCTCATACACTTTTGGTTGACCTTGCACATGAACACGCATCCCATCTTCAAGTGGAACTTTCAATTGCCACACTGTCATAAAACATTTTAAAACAGATTTATTTTCTTCATCCTTTAAATCAAAACTAATCCATTTTTGCTGAGCAATCCTAAAATCTGAGACCTCACCTTCAACAACAAAATCTTGAGAAGGAATCATTCTTAGTGTCTCATTAACTAACTCTAGGTATTCTGAAACAGAAACTGAATTTACTTCTGTCATATCAATTAAAGAAAAAAGGTTGATAGTGCTTAATTAATAACCACAGCGCAACACCTAATAATAAGTGAGTTACCAATGTCTCCATCCATACGTGGCTGCCTTCTTTTTTTGCAAACACACCCATTCCTATCAATGGATATAAAATAAGATTTACAACAAACCAGCTAAAAAATGAATATGTTAAAAGTGAAACTATTCCATATGACAAACCAACAATATTACCAATTGTACTTTGTATAAATACTATATAAAAAAATCCAAATAAAAAACCAACAACTATATGCAGAAGTAACCCAACCCAAAAAACTTCCATTTGCTTCAATTGTTTACCAAAAATAGTTTTTACTGAAATTACCAAAGGAACCTCTTTTGCCTGTCCTCTTGTCTTAATCTCTAAAATTATTGCTGGAACAGAAAAAATAAAAGCCAAAATTCCACCTAAAAACCCACTAAGTATGTAATCTGTCATAAGTTAATTTGGATAAATAATAAGCACAACCCTCTTACCCTCTTTTATATCATTATTTCCATTAAAATCATGCATGGATTGCATTATGGTATCAAAACTATACAAAAACTCCTCTCCATTTCTTGTTCCTGGATCATTTGTAATAAACATTCCTGAATCTGTATACCCTCTTAAAACAATCATATGATACAAAGGTCCTGGCTGTTGAAAATTTGGATTTCCAAGCAACCTTCCCGCGGATGGAACTATGACCGGCCTACCATGTGCAAGATGAGTTCTTAACTGATCTATTGTTGGATTTTCAATTGTTTCAACTTTTGAATATCCATACATCAACTCTGCTAATACACCCGTTTGCTCTGCTGTAGTATCTTCATATGAACCAAATAGTCCGTTCTCGAAATCAATGATTTTTAAAATTTCCTTATCAGCGACATCTGCATCAATCTTACCTGGCTTAATACCATTATAAAAACCATGAACCATATAGACAGACGCTTCCTCGCAAGCTTCTTTATAAGGATAATCCCAATTTGCATGTGGAGCTTGTGATGTAAAAGGTACAGCTAGATTAATTGATGCCGGTAAAATAAATTCTTCTTTTTTTAACACATACTCCTCTAACAAAACTTCTTCTGTTTCAAAACCAACACCCTCAACCTCTTCATCATGAAAGATTTGTTCTGTATTAGTAACCTCCTCAATAAATTTGTCTTCAACTATATCCTTATTTATTGTTTCTTGCTCTAATATGACTTCATTTACAACTTCATCTTGCTTATTGTTTTCTTTTTGTATTTTTTCAATAACATCAACGTACTCAACAGCTTCTGGCACACTTGGTTTTGTAATATTTTGATACCAATCTAAAATGGGAACACGCTGAAGATATATCGCAGCACCTAATGCGATTAATACTATAATAAATTCTACAAACCTACGAATTGCTCTCATGTGTACTTCGTTTAAGTTTAAAAACACCACTACCATCAACCTCAGAAAAAACTTTTTCTGATTTCATATTTCTATATTAACAATTATTTTTACAAACTAGCATTCTCTCGCAACCACCTTTGAAGCTTATAAGTTGCTATAACATCATCCTCATTATATTCATAAATTTTTTGTAGAAGGTCTTTTTTGCTTTTATCCTCAAACCATTCCTCAAACCAGAGCACAGAATTTGCACCAGACGCATCATCTGATCTCCATTTAAAACCTATATAACTAGCTATATCTTTTAGTGAATAAAAAGATAATGGAAATATAACAGATGGACGAAGTAATTCAAGTAAGTCAATCATGTTTCTATCAAGAGCTTCTCTGGCAATTTCAGAAATTCCATATTTTGCCGCAAATCTATTTATAACAACTTTCTCGAACCATCCATAATGATAAATAGGAGAATCTATGTGACGCTCTATATACATTATAAATTCATTCCACATCTCAGCTTCTTGAGATGGGTCCTGAGCAAAGAATGCATCATATTTCTCTTGACCATCCTCAACAGCCAAAATACCAAATAAATAATCAAAATCACGCAAAGGATCACTCTCAATATCAAAATATAAATCTACTTTTGCCTCTGGCATCTCAACATTTGCTCTTATCATGTGTCTACCATCTTTTATGGCAATTGCTTGGTCACGCATTGTCTCCAACCTATGCAAACTTAAATTTGGAGCTAAGCGCTCTAAGTCTGTAACAGATTTTAAAGACAGTTCTGTTATGGTCTTAACACCTGCATCATTTAGTACACTTACTTCATTGCGCCATACACGATTTAATAACGATAAATCTTCACAAATCTCAGACTCTTCCCTACATTCCTTAAACCACGGAGACTGCTTACATCCTGAAGTAACAAAATGTGTAGGCTTGTCACCAGTAACAATTTTCTCAATTTCTGACAAAGTTAAACCAAACTCTGCCTCAAACTCATCAATAACAAAGGGCATTACTTCTTTTGTAGAATTTACCACATACCCCTGAACCGGCTTTACACCTTGCACTTTCTCTAGTAGCTCCGCATAAAAACAACCCTGAAACTTATAATCATCTTTTATGCTGCTTGAACGTTTTATGTCAGCTGCAACATAATAATAATTACCAAGTTTTGATTTACCTTCTACTTTTTCAAGTAAATCAGGATTGCCAACCCAATGCTTATCAACCAACACCCCTCTAAAAATTGTTTGTCTCCCCTCAGCCATAAAAGCTAAAGTTTGAGAAAATGCTTCATCTGGATCTTCAGCTGTTACTTCACATAAATCCTGTCTGTCTGTAACAACCTCCATTTGCTTTTCACGCAATAAACCGTCTTCTATTAACTTCTCCATTAACGGCTCATGCAACTTATCTTCATCTTTGTGAACATCAAAATAAACCCAATTTGGGCACTTAATATATTTATAAAATGTTTTCTCAGTAATTCTTGATAACATAAACACATTATAACATGTTGCTACTTAATTATTTATACTATTTAAAATAATATTTTCATATTCTGGAAAATAGTTATTTATAACAGAAAGTTCGAAAGAACTTAAAATAGAAGTATTAGACTCTCGTTTAAGTAGAAATTCAAAAGATCTTTTTATAAGTTCTTCTGTAGTAATCTTTTCTGAAGTTAATTGTTTGTAATATACTTCACTTAATTCAACAATATGTTCGGTGGTTTCATCTGATATCACACCAACATTAAATACACCCTTAGGAAACTGGCTAATCTGTTTAATATTTATTTCCATAAAAATTACTTCTATTGTGTCACATCAGTTTCTTTCTCTCTGAGCAAATAATCAGATGGCTCATAAACATTACGTGCGTTCCACAGAATCCAACCAGATGCACCTGCGTCACGTGCAGCCCTAATCTGATCTTCTATAAGCACTGACGTATAAACTGCGCCTATATCAAAATCCTGTAGCCAGGGTCTAAATGACCTACGAACCTCTTTCTCTGTACCTGCATAAATACCTAACACCCTTTTAACACCTTCATCAATTGACATCTTTACTATTGGATACGGAGTTTGTGCGGGATTTGAATATCCCTCAAAACCATTAGGGAAATGTGATGGATAAACCATGGCAGAAGTCCAATCTGAATATGGAAATACATCAACCAAACGTTGACCTATATTAAAATCATCATATGACCAATACGTCATTCCAAACAGGTCAAAAGATACTGGTATACCCTCTTTTTTCATTGCACCACCAACTTTTTTAAAAAACTCTTGCATTATAGATACTTTTGTTTGTATACGATCATAAACAGGATAAATAATTGCACTTATGGCTCCATCTGATGCAAAACGTACATAATCAAACTGCACCTCATCAAAACCTCTTGAATAAGCCTCTTTAGCTAGTGCAATCGCATAATCAGACACTTCACCAGCTGCTGGGTCTATCCAAACAGAACCAATATTGTCATACCAAAATCGTCCACTTGCAGATTTCAACGCAATCTCTGGATGCACCTTTGCAAAAGCAGCATCACGCATAACTGGAATCCTGGCGATTCTATAAATATTTTTTTCATGCAATTCCTTAAGCAACCCATCCAAATCAGTGATTGCTAATTTTTTTTGTGTATAAACCCTTAATTCCTCATCACTTGGTTCAAACGCAAGCTCTCCATTATCCATTTTTAAATCAATGACAGCAGTATTTAAACCTGATTCAATCATGTAATCCAATAACTGTTTACCTTGTTGTGAACCAGCAGAATATGCAGTCCAATAAATACCCCGAACCTCATCTGGTAAATCAACTCTATTAATCTGAATATCAAGGCTTTCTTCTGATGTAGTATCTTTAGCCACATCAACCACTGCTTTTAGTCTTGGTTCTGATGATGTGTTCACATTATTTCTATTACCAACTGAGAAAGCCCCTAATACAAATGGAATAAGAACCGTTACAACTAAAAACACGGGCACAAAATATATGTACCCATGTTTATCTTTTTTTTCTTTTGGGGACTCATCCATACCCCGTCATCCTATCACTACTACTTATCTTCTACCAATACAGTGCTCATTATGTCACCAACCTGAATTTGATCAACAACATCCATACCTTCTAACACCTTACCAAAAATTGAATATGCCTTAGGTAACGGTGTGTCTCCTAACATTATAAAAAACTGTGAACCGTTTGTATTTGGACCACTATTTGCCATTGCAACTATTCCACGATCATATCCATATTGATCATCTAGCTCATCTGCAAATGCATATCCTGGACCACCTGTTCCATTACCTGAAGGGTCACCTCCTTGAATAACAAATCCCTCCTCTCTTCTGTGAAATGTTAAACTATTATAATAACCACCATTTGTTAAATATACGAAATTTGAAACAGTATTCGGTGCAGTTTCAGAAAACAACTCAAATACTATATCACCCTTGTTTGTTGTAATCTTTACTTTTTTATTAATAATTTCACTTTCATCTAACACTCCTTGAAATGTCCAATTTTCCATAACTTCTTCTTTTTCGGCATCGTTAAATTTATATGTTATCTCTTTTTCACCCTCCGAATCAGTAACAGCTGAATCCTTTGTTTCATCAACTTCGTTATTCATTACAGAACATCCTGCACCTGTTAATACTAACCCTGTAACAAATAAACCTAAATAAAATCTTTTCATACGCTGCCATTATTGTAATTAAATAATTAAATGTACAATAATGAATTAACAAATAAATTAGATAAAAGCAAGCCTGATAATACAGCAGCTGATATACCGAGTACAGCAACAACTCTTTTTGCTTTAAATGGAAGGTGTTCGCAATTAGAACATCCAGCCATATAAACAACCCTACAAGATACCTCAGGATCTTTTGAGTTTGATTTGATGTCCTTTAATATTACCTCTACGTTTGGTTCTACAATAACCTGAGACATAATTTTCTTCGCAGCAGGCTTCTTACGTGCGACTTTTTTTGTTGCTACTTTCTTAGCAGCTACTTTCTTCGCAGCAGGCTTCTTACGTGCGACTTTTTTTGTTGCTTTTTTGATTGATGTTTTCTTTTTTGTTGGCATAACTCTCCTCTTAATTAATGAGCATTAAAACTTTTTTATATTATAACAAAATATTCTATTTCAGAAAAATATAATTATTTAGACTTATACCCAATAGAAAATATTTTATTTTTTAACACACTTAGATGTATAGAAATCACAGAACTATTAATTCCAAACACAGATGGTTGTACAATCCAACTCTTTAGATCTTCATCGAATGTATAAATAGCTAAATTTGAAATACTAAATCCATCTAATATTAAATACTTCACATCAAACAACACATCTGCATTATAAGTTTCACCACCACCATCAACGTAAATATTATATATTGGTGAAATTAATTTATCATCAACATATTTATCATCATAAATTTTTGATATTAAAACTTTACTTAAAATACTATTTACCTCAACATTATAATCTTCAGAAACTGATACATTACGCTCCGGGACATGACTAGTTACGAAAATTATAGACCCAATAAAAATAAAAGCGACTATTGCCGCAATTATAATGTTATTAACCCCCCTACGCTTCATATACTAAAATTGTATCACACCTGAGACACTTCCCACGGAAAACCCTCTCTGCCAAAATGACCGTAAACAGCAGTTTGTCTGTAAATAGATTGTCTTAATCCTAAACGTTCAACTATGGCCTCTGGTCGAAAATCAAACTTATCTTTTATTAAATTTGTTAAATCTGTTTTTGCACCTCGTGACTTTTCTGACATGCCTATAGCATGTATGTGAACTGGATCAGCTTGACCCATTGCGTACACAAGATTGATCATTGCACTCTTGCATAACTCTTGCTCAACTAGATATCTAGCGACATAACGAGCCATATATGCACCAGCCCTATCAACTCTCATAGGATCTTTACCGGATAAAGAAAAATCACCATGTGGAATTAAGCCGCCATACGTATCAACAGCAACTTTTGATCCACTAACACCGGAATCGGCTCTAAATCCAATAATTGTAAATGGCCCTAATGGATTAATTATAATTTTTAAACCATTATCACCTACAAGCGGCTCAATTAACCGCTCAAGAAGTGCTGTTTGTACATTTTTTTCAGTTACATTTAAATGATGTGAGGCCAATATTGTAATTGACTTTACTTCATTTTTTTCCATTACAATCTGAACCTTTCCATCAGGTCTCAACCATGAAAAAGATGGGTCTATTTTTCTAAGATCATCAATTCTTCGTACAAAATTATGAGCAAATACAACCGGATGTGGCAACATTTCTCTTGTCTGTGATGTAGCATATCCATTTATAACTACATTATCTGTAACACCATTTTTAACACGCTTCATTTCTTCAGACTGATCATCTACATTTACAAAAACCTCTATTTCATCTGTATAACCTATATCTCTATATACATTTTTTGCAAGCTCTCCAATATCAAAATCTGCGTCAGAATTAACCTCACCGCCTATCATTAACATACCGTGACTGCCTAGTACATTAATATCTATACTTGCAGTTTTATCACGCTTTATGTATTCATCCACGATCGCATCAGCAATTTGATCGCATACCTTGTCTGGATTACCAGACATGACTGATTCAAAAGATTTTCTCATATGTGTTAACGAATTTTATCACACTTACATATACACCAAATTATTAAGTACACACTTAGTATATACAGTGTTATCCACACTGATATATTGCGTTCGTTTTTTGTTCGGTCTATAATACGAACATAATACGAACACATAAACATATGCCTTATCTAACAAAGAAACAGACAGAGATACTTCGATACATAAAATCTCATCTGCAAGACAATGGATACGCTCCTTCCTACAGAGAAATCGGTGAGTATTTTGGTCTTTCTTCCCCAGCCACAATACACTCACACATTCAAACACTTGTTGAAAAAGGAGAAATTCAAATAGGTGAAGAAGGAGAGGCTAGATCAATAGAATTGGTTCAATCAGAGCCATTTGCAATGGCTGTAATGCTTCCAATGGCAGGGCTTATTACCGCTGGAACACCAATAGAAGCTGTTGAACAAAATGAAGCGATGGCTGTACCTGCACAATTTGTAGTAGATGGAGCAAATTCCTATGTCCTACAAGTAAAAGGCAGGTCCATGATTGAAGATGGGATATTAGATGGAGATTTTGTTGTAATAGAAAGAAACCCATCTCCAAAAAATGGAGAAGTTGTTGTGGCATTATTAGATAATGCATACGCAACACTCAAACGATTCTACAGAGAAAAAAACCAAATTAGATTACAACCAGCAAATAGCTCAATGGATCCAATCTATGTACAAGATTGCATAATACAAGGAGTTGTACGTGCTGTAATAAGAAAATTTCAACCTGTGTAGCATTAAATAAAAAATGAACTGTCGTCCGGCAAGACAATAACAGTTCATTTAACAAAACCACATACTATAAATAAAAATATGTATACTAGCGGCTTTTAAATTATAAATAAAAAAAAATTAAATTTCAAATATGTCTACCCTATCAATAAAGTACTATCCAGCCACATTGTCATACCTAACACACAGACGTGACAGACAGTTCTCAAAATCAATGAAACTTATAAAAATACGAGCTAGTAGAAGACAAATAAAAAAAATAATCCGAAGTATATATGCATGAAGTAATAAATGACCCAATTGATGTAATGGTTTCTTTTACTGAAAATAAAGTTATACCAAAACTATTTAAATGGAATAAACGAAATTATAAAATAGAAACTATTAATCTTGTGCACACAAAAATGGAAGGAAAGAAAAAAATATTCTACTTTTCCGTTTCTGACTTAACAAATTATTTTAAATTAAAACTAGATACAGATTGCCTAGAATGGCACTTAATCGAATTATACACAGATGGATAAACAAATAAACCTAGACTAAAAGCATTTATGAATAAAATTATCATGCACATTGATATGAATGCATATTTTGCATCAGTAGAACAACAAGCTAATCCTTTTTTAAGAAATAAACCAATTGGTATTATTGGTAAAAATGAAAAAAGGTCCGTAATATCAGCAGCATCATATCAAGCCAAACAACTTGGTGTTAAAACAGCAATGTCTACTTGGCAAGCAAAAAACATTTGCCCATCAATAATCTTATATCCGGGAGATCCTGATAAATATAAATACGTAATGAATAAATTTAATAATATCTTTAGTGAGTTTACAGATAAAATAGAGATATTTAGCATTGATGAAAGTTTTTTAGATATTACAGATACTGCAGAAGATTATTTTGGGGCAATATTCCTAGCACAAACAATCAGAGAGCGCCTAAAAGAAGAATTAGGTGATTACATAACAGCATCTATAGGAATAAGCTCAAATAAACTAATGTCAAAATTATCATCAGAAAAAGTTAAACCAAATGGAATAACAGTTACAAGACCAAAAAATATAAAAAAAGTACTATTTAGCTCTGAACTTGAAGATTTGTGTGGATTAGGTAAAAACACAAAGCATAAATTAAATGAAATGGGTATATATAATTTTGAACAACTTAGCAAAACACCACTTTGGACCTTAAAAAAAGAATTTAAAAGCAAAGGATTATGGCTTTATAATTCCTCAAATGGAATAAAAAATGATGCTGATATAGAACCTGAAAATAATTCTGAACAAAAATCAATAAGTAACACCAACACAATGCAGATAGATACACTTGATGAAAAAATATTAAAACAAAATTTATCTAAATTATCTGAAAAAACTGCATACAAATTAAGATCTATCAATGCAACATCTAAAACTCTAGTGCTAAAAATTAGGTTTGATGATTTTTCTAATTTTACACATCAAATAACCCTAAACAAAGGGACTAATGATGGAATTATTATATTTAAAAATACATGGAACATGCTTTCTAAAAAAATAAATAATTCAAAAAAAATACGCCAAATAGGCATATCTGCAAAATCTCTACTTACGGGACAATGCCAACAATCAATATTTAAAAAGGATAGAAAAAATGAATCCGCACTTAATGCACTAGACAGTCTTCAAAAAAAATATGGAAAAAACACATGGAAACGTGCATTAATTAATTCTACACAACTAAGTACAGTATCTAGTGGTTTCTATCATAAATAATTATTTACCAAATTCACCCACTACAATATGATTTTGTGGATCTGTGCTTCCATTGTATTTCTGTAACGTAATAACAACCTTTGCATAAGTAGAATAATTATCATCAACATCCTCTGCACCCCATTCAATAACAAATTCCCCATCGTCATTGGTAACCATTTCACCAATTGAAATATACTTATATGGAAGCTGGCTTAATAACCAAACTTCATAAAAATATTCTTCTCTATTAATTTCAGGTAATACAGACTTTATTTCCAAAAAATATTTTTTATCCTTTGTTCCACGCTTTGCCAATCCAATATCAGATCCATCCATATATAAAATTGCCTCAGATGATTCTGTGTCGATTGCACCACTAATTACGGCCTGAGAAATTGGATCAGGTTTTAGTATATTTATAATTGAATCAACATTAGATTCTTTTATTGACTTAGACCCCCTAAACCACCTTACAGAAAAAATAAATATTATAAATAATACCAATACTATCAGCAATATAAATGTACTAGATTTAATTTTATTTTTATTATTTCTATAATTTCTAGCCATATTTTACTAATCAATAACCACAGCACGAGCCACAGTTTCTACAACAGCATTGTTTAACAATGAAGGAATTATCATGTTAGAATTTGGATTTTTTACCATAGCTGCCAAATTAAATGCTGCTGAAAGTCTTACGTCAGATGTTATTTTCTTGTGTTTTGAACCCATAACCCCCTTAAATACACCAGGAAATACAAGTGCGTTGTTAATTTGATTAGGTAAATCCGAACGTCCAGTTGCAACAACAGCAGCCCCAGCTTCTTTTGCTGCTTGTGGATCAATTTCAGGAACAGGGTTTGATAACGCAAATATAACAGGATCCACGTTCATACTTAAAACCATTTCCTTTGTAAGAATACTTGGCTTACTTACACCAATAAATACATCTGAATTTTTAATTGCATCAATAAGTTTAACGGAAGGTTTTTTAGAATTTATTAAAATTGCAGTATCCTTCTTATATTTATTAAGGTCGCTTCTATTAGTAGTTAATGTGCCGCGTGAATCAAGAATCTTTATTTTCTTGACACCGGCATTTAACAAAAGATTAGACACCCCAAGACCAGCAGCCCCAGCACCAGAAATTACCACAGAAATCTTATCTAGCTTTTTATCAACAACTTTTAAGGCATTAATCAAACCGGCCAATACAACTATGGCGGTTCCATGCTGATCATCGTGCATAACAGGTATATCAAGCTCTTCGATAAGCCTTTCTTCTATTTCAAAACATCTTGGAGCAGATATATCTTCAAGATTTATACCTCCAAATCCTGGAGAAATGTTCTTAATTGTAAGAATAATTTCTTCAACATCTTGCGTATCTAAGCAGATTGGATACGCATCTATGTTTGCAAAATGTTTAAATAAGATAGCTTTACCTTCCATAACAGGCAAAGCAGCTTCTGGCCCAATATTTCCAAGACCCAAAACTGACGAACCATCAGTTATAACGGCCACTGATCTATTTTTAATCGTTAACTCATTCACCTTACTGGGATCAGAGGCAATAACTCTACAAGGCTCTGCCACACCTGGTGTATAGGCAACAGAAAGATCATCAAGATTACTTAATGGAAATATAGATTTTATTTCCAATTTTCCTTTATGTTTCTGGTGTAGATCTAAAGACATCTTATCAAAATTCATAATTCATCTATATCTCTTAAAAAACTAAGATCGTTTATTTTTTTTTCTTCAATTGCATCACCCAATTTATTAAAAATAATTGTGGGCTCATCATGAAAATCACCACCAAATCCATTAACATGACTCTTTACTTTCTTTAGTTTAACACTATTAAATAAACAATCTGGCAATTCTTGTAAAAACATAGATGGTTGTGACATAACCATCGAATCATACCCTGATGTAAGTGAATATGTATAATATAGTCTATTACGCGCTCTTGTGGTTGCAACATAAAATAATCTTCTTTCTTCTTCGAGACCACCTTCCTCATCAAGTGCTCTTTGATTTGGAAACTTACCGTCCACAAGACTCATAACAAAAACAGCATCCCATTCCAGACCCTTTGATTGATGTATTGTAGATAAAACAATCTTATCCTTATAAAAAAGTGAATCCTTTGTATCAACACTGTCGTAATCAGAAACAAGTGATATTTCATCCAAAAACAACCTCAAATCTGAGTACCCCTCGGAAAAAATTGCAAATTGCTCTACGTCATCAATACGATCTAAATAATCTGCATATTCATTCTCTAAATAATCTCTATAATCACCAACAACAACAGCTCTAATTAAATCCGAAGGTAGTTGTTGAATGTTTATTTTATTTAACGTTCTACACAACGTATCCCAGCCAGACTGTGCCCTTTTTGAAAGTTTAATAGATGAATTTATAACCTCATCTATGTTTTTGCACGATCTAACTTCATTAATAATTTTCTGTGCCGTAACAAGACCTATACCAGTCTGCAATCCTAATACTCGCATCCATGCAGATTCATCTTTTATATTTAATTTTATTCTTAAATGACAAATAATATCCTTGACATGTGCTCTTTCAAAAAACTTTAACCCACCCCTATACTCATAAGGTATGTCTCTTTTCATAAGCTCAAACTCGAGAGCTTGTGAATGAAAAGCTGCGCGAAACAATACTGCGATATTATTCAAACTCATTCCATCATTATTTAATTTTAAAATTTCTTTACATATAAACTCTGCTTCTTGTTTTGCTGTAGATGCAGGGACAATGCTTGGCAGGTTATCTGACTCACACACTGCAGATAAATCCTTTTTAAACTGATCCGCATTGTTTTCAATAGATGTATTTGCAATTTCTAATATTTCTGGAGTCGAACGATAGTTAGTTGTTAATTTATATGTATTTGATGGAGAATATGTGTTTGAAAAATCTAAAATATTTTTAATTTGTGCTGCACGAAATGAATAAATAGACTGAGCATCATCACCAACAACAATCAAATTACCATGCACAGACGACAACTCTTTGACAATCTGAGCTTGTATTATATTAGTATCTTGAAATTCATCAACAAGAACATGATGAAACTTATTAGCCAAACTAAATCTAATACTTTTGTTGTTTTGCAATAAATCTCTTAATCCAATCAATAAATCATCGAAATCAACAGAATCAGCCTGCTTCTTTCGTGCTGTATAAATCTCCTCAATACGCTCAAAAGAAGGAATTAAATCAAAAAAACTTGAGTACTTCTTCTCAACCACTTCCTTTATTGATAATCCTGAATTACGAGAATAACTAATAATAGAGTTAATCTTTGAAGGTGAAGGAAACTTACGACCAGAAGTGTCAATATTCAAATCCTTGATACACACCCTAATTAAAGTTTTCACATCATCTTGATCTATTATAGTAAAGTTTGGAGACAAACCAATTACAGATGAATGAGTCCTTAAAATCCTATTTGCAACAGAGTGAAAAGTACCTCCCCACAATCCAACTGGATGTGCACCTAGTAAAGTTTCTACTCTATTCAACATCTCCTTTGCTGCCTTATTTGTAAAAGTTAAAAGTAAAATATTAGTAGGCAGCACCCCTTGATCAATTAAATATGCCACTCTGTAAGTTATGGTTCTTGTTTTTCCAGACCCAGCACCAGCCAACACCAAACCAGCACCATCACCGCTCAATACTACAGCTAACTGTTCTGAATTTAGCTCAGTCTTATAGTTAATTGAGGAGTTTTTGATTGTTTTACTATTCATACCCATATTAATCATAACAAGTTGCATTCTACCACAAAATAAAAAAAGCCCGTTTGGGCTAAAAGATTGAACAAGCGTATTTTAATTGCTTATATAACTCCTTAAGATTAAGTGAACTTTTACAAAACTCTGACTTAACAAGCACCAAACGCCCAATCACAGACTCAAGGATTTGATGTCTGAAACCCTCATCAAGACGCTGTCCTGTAAACACATCTGCTCGAGTCAATACATCATACACACCAACAAGACGTTTATGTATAAATTCAATTCTTTGACTTGAAATAACTTGTTTTTGATTTTGATACCATGCAACAATCAATAAAATTTCCTCAAGAACCCAATGTTGTTGAAGTAAAATCATAGATCTATATACTCGCCTCAAAGCATCGCCAGCAGACGTCATCATTGATGCGTTCAATTGATCAGCAGCACTCGACATTAAATGCGATGCTTCCTGCAAATCCAACACAACATAACTCAAAGAACGTTTAAATGGTCGTATAGAAATCTGATGCACCTCATTAGAATAACAATCAATATTTTCTACAGCCTTGCGCACCAAACTATTAGTTCTTGAGTGACCAAATAGTTCATTCGAGTTCAATAATTCCATGACATATGAGCGTATACTAATGCATTTTTCATGTAATTGAGCAAGATAAACCTCCAAAACGACTGCCCTGTGCTCCATTATTCTTCCAACACCACGCAGACTATGAATGGCCTGTAAATATTCACGTGATCTTTTTAAAATTTTAGGACCAATCTCTCTACCAGATACTGAGCTGTTATGTACAACTAAATCTAAATCTAGTTGTACTGGATACCAAATAAAACCCACACCATCTTCGGAACACACATTAGATAAAATCCAGGACATATTTTCTAAATCAAAATTAGATCCTGATAAATGCTTTACTTCATGATGAGACAACAAATGATATTTCGGATTAATACGACTATATGCTCGTCTTAAATCATTTATTGATCTAAACTGTTGAAAAACATGATCTTGCCTTAATGCTAAATTCTGTTTAACCCTTGCGGTTAGCCCCATGTTCCTACTTAAAATATGACCAACAAACACACCACCAACATTCTCTCTTGCAACATACAAAGTGTTATTAACGAGAATTTCAAGTTTAATATTTTCTATTAAAGCAGGTTCTTTTTTATTAGAACCTTTAGCTGATGCCATTATCGTTAAATCACGACGTATAATTACCGGATTGCTTAAATTAGGCCAAACAACCCTAGGTTCACTTTTTGTCAATGTACCACACCTCCTTCCACCTCATCACTAAACAACTGATGAGAGAAACGATTTAATCACCTAAAATACATATTGTCAATAAATAATTATTGTTTATTTTAGATATTTATATTTATTATCAATATGTTCACTAAATGTTTTTGAATATATAACTTCCCCTTCTTTTGTGGTTAAAAAGTATAAATAATCTGAATCAATAGGATTTAATACTGCAATTACTGCATTCATGCCTGGATTGCTAATTGGCCCAATAGGTAACCCTAAATTTTTATAAGTATTATAAGGTGAATCAATCTTACTATCAGTTAATAATATTGATGCGTCTTTTTTTCCAGTAACGTAATTTACAGTTGAATCAGCCTGTAAAGCCATTCCTATTTTTAATCTAGTCAAAAATATACCAGCAACAATCTTCATATCTTCTGCGCCACGCACCTCTCTTTCAATAATCGATGCAAGTATTATCAAATCATGTAAAGACATTTTATTTTCCATGATTAAATCTTCAGGTATGACTATATTATTTTCTAAAAATCTATTTTTTAAATTCTTTATCATTGTATCAACAATGACAGAAGAACTTGCATCTTCTCTAAATCTATATGTATCTGGAAATAAATACCCTTCCAGAGTTTGCCCTACTGGAATTGACGACAATAAATTACCTTCTGCAGCAACAGTTCTTCCATTAACACCTGTTACAGTAGACCAATCTTTCTCTTTAATATGCCCAAATTTTTCGGTAATAAGTAATCCAATTTGTGCAATTGTATATCCTTCTGGAATTGTAATTGAAACATCCTTAGATTGAGCATGAAGTAATTTTGAAACCAATGTTTGATAATTAGTATTTTTTTGAAGTGTAAAATTACCAGCCTGCAATGACCCACCTGACTTTAAAAACCATATGTACGTTTTAAATAAAAACGAACTACTAATTACACCAACTTCTTTAAGGTCATTACTAATATCATCTACTGATGCACCTGGTTCTACTATAAACTGTATATCTTCTGCATCCTTGTCTGGTTCAATAATAAAAGCATCCCAAAACATAGAACCTCCAAGAGCTAATACAACAAAGAATAAAATACCAATTAAAATTCCTATAAAACGCAACATAAATTACAACAAACTATCAAGATTATTTTTCTTTAAATGACTAATTAACCCCTTAAGATTTTGTGAAGAGTTTTTACTGCAAACAAGTAAAGCATCCTCTGAATCAACAATTACGACATCCTCCATTCCTACCACAGCAATAAGTTTATTTTTATTAAAACCATAAATCAGCGAACTGTTCGTATCAACCAAAGCACACTCACCTTTTGTCACATTATTTGAATCAACTGATAATCTATCATGCAAAGTATCCCACGCTCCTATATCACTCCAACCAAAGCTTCCTTTAATAATCAAAACATCTTCTGGATTCATATTTTCTGTAACAGCATAATCAAATGAAATTTTGGTAAGTTGTGAATACAGACCAGAAATATCACCACCTTTTTTATATTCCTTCTGAATTTCTCTTAAGACACTGCCCATTTCTGGAGAATACTTGTCATATGCTTCTAAAAACTTTTGCGGTGTCCACATGTAATAACTAGCATGCCATAAATATGACCCATCATCTAAATATTTTTTTGCGGTTTCATAATCAGGTTTTTCATGATGTGATTTAAAACCATATATTTCAATATCATCAATTTCATTATGTTTATCTGAAATTTTTGTATAACCCAAAACCGTACTAGGAAATGTAGGTGTAATAGCAATATCTAATAACTTACCTGTTGATAAAATCAAAGAATTACCAACACTAAGTGACCGTAAAAAAATTTCTTCATCTCCAATGTAATGATCTGATGGAATAAAAACTATTGGCTCTTCTGGATCATCAACACCAAGAACAGCAGCAACAAAACCCATTGCAGGACCAGTATCTCGTTTTTCTGGTTCAATCAAAATATTCTTATCATCTACATCAGGGAAAATATCTTTTATAAAACACTCATATGATGGTGAAATAGAAAAATAAATTTTTTCTGATGGAAACATTCTTAATAAGCGTCTATAGGTATCCTTAATAAGTGGCTCATCGCCCACAAGATCAACAAACTGCTTTGGTCTTGAAACTCTGGATATTGGCCACAACCTTGTACCTGCTCCACCTGCTAAAATTACAGCTTTCATAAACTATTAAAATATTATGGTTCCAATTTGTAATGCTAAACCTAAGAAAAAACCAATAAGCGCTCCAGCAAAAATATCACTTAAATAATGAACTCCAACAGCAACTCTTCCCAGTGCAACAAGTGCTGCACATATCAAAAACGGAACAAATAAATTTACATCAGAAACAAAATATGACAAAAGAGTAAACGCAATTGTTGAATGTGCAGACGGAAAACTAGGAGTATTAACAAAAGGCACGACCAACGGTTTAAACTCATGTAATTCGTAGGGTCTTTTACGTCTTACAGTCTCTGATATTAATACTGATATACCCCACGGTACAAATACAAGTAGGATCAATATTAATTGTTTATTGTAATAATATGCGATAGTAAAACCAAACATTATCCACACTAAATGAGCAGCACAAAATACTGCCACATGTTTTAAAAACCATGATGATTTTGCAATATCATAAATTTTCTTTGATACTAAATATCCTGACATATATATAAAACTTCTTTTCTTAAAACCTCCAACTCCTCCTCTCGTCTTATAATATCACTTTCAATCAAATTCGCATCTTTTGGTCTTATTGTATTTTTATCACCAAACCCACAATACTGCTTTACAGGACACATCCAACATCTGGGTTTTGATGGTATACATATATACCGACCAAATTTTACAAATACTCTATTAATTAAATCATGTGACTTCTTTGGGACTAATTTCAACAAACTACTTTCTGTGTGCAAAGGTATTTTTGTATTCACCCAGCCCATACGATTTGTAACACGATGAACGTGTGTGTCAACAGCAATTGCTGGTTTGTTGAAACATGCAACCAGTACAACACTTGCAGTTTTTCTACCAACACCAGCAAGTAACACTAAATCATCTATATTATCTGGGATTTTACCATTAAAATCCTTCACCACAGTATCAGCCATTTTTTTTAGATTTTTTGCTTTCTGTTTATACATCCCTATTGTGTTTATCATGGACTGTATTTCTGAAACTGATGCATCTGCCATTACCTCAACATTAGGATACACCTTAAAAAGATTTGGAAGTAACTTTAACACTTGCTCATCACGAGTTCTGGCAGATAAAATCACGCCAACTAAAGTTTTATACGGACCCCCAACAACCATCCCGCCAGGATTTTTAAATTGTTCACTTAATTTTTTTAAAACCTTTTCTATCTCTAGTTTTGTAACCGACATAAAAATTAAAGTAATGGTTGCCCCGTCATGTCTGCTGGCTGATCTATTCCCATAATAACAAGAATGGTGGGTGCAACATCTGCCAGCATTCCTATTGTTGGCATCAATGAAAGATCACCATCTGGAACCTCACCAGCAATTGATGGCTGTCCCTCGTACTTGTTAGAAATAATGATTAACGGAACAGGATTTGTTGCATGCTCCTTCAAGGACTCACCTGTTCGTAAGTTTTTAAGTTCTTCTGAATTTCCATGATCTGCAGTAATAAGAACAGAACCGTCACGTCCAAGTACCTCTGTAACTATTTTTCCGATGCACTCATCTACAACCTCTATTCCCTTTTTTGCTGCATCAAAATTTCCAGTATGCCCAACCATGTCTGGATTGGCAAAGTTTAAAACTATAAAATCATACTTATTTTCTTGTAACTCTTTTATTGTTTTTTCTGCCAAAACTCTGGCACTCATTTCTGGTTTTAAATCATAAGTTGCAACTTTTGGAGAAGGTACAAGAACTCTATCTTCACCCTCAAAAGGATCTTCGTGTGTGCCATTTAAAAAGAAAGTTACATGAGCATATTTTTCTGTTTCTGCAATATGCAACTGAGAAAGTCCATTTTTTGATATAACTTCCGCTAAACAATTATTTATTACCACTGGTTCAAACGCAACCTCAACTGGCAAATCTTTTTCATATTCTGCCATAGTAACAAAAAATAAATTTTCTTTCTTAACACGCTCAAACCCATCAAAATCATCTGACACAAAAGCACTTGTTATTTGACGCGCTCGATCTGGTCTAAAATTAAAAAATATAACCGCATCATTATCATCAATTGTAGCAACAGGTTTTGATCCTTTTTTTAATACAGTAGGCAAAAACCCCTCATCATACACCTCATTTGTGTATGATTCTTTTAATGCTTCCATTGAATCTGTTGCTTCTTTACCAACACCAGACACCATTGCATCATATGCTTTTTTAACTCTATCCCACCTATTGTCTCTGTCCATTGTAAAATACCTACCAACCAATGTTGCAATACTACCAAGCTTTAGCTCTTCAATTTTTTCTTGTAGACCACCAATAAAATCGGGTGCGGAATTATAAACTGTATCTCTGCCATCTAATATTGCATGTATAAATACTTTTTTTAATTTATGCTTCTTTGCAAGCTCTAATAATGCAAATGCATGTGCATCCACTCCATGAACACCACCAGAACTAATTAGTCCCAATATGTGTAATTTACTTTTGTTTTTCTTTACATGCTCTATCGCTCCTAAAAAGGATTCATTCTCAAAAAATTCACCGCTTGATATTGAACGATTTATTCTTGGAAATGTTTGATAATAAACACGACCAGCACCAATTGATAAATGACCGACCTCTGAATTCCCCATCTCACCCCATGACAAACCAACCTCCTCACCAGACGCCTTCAGTGTCATTGCAGGGTACTTCTGAATATAACTATCAAAATTTGGTGTATTAGCTTGCTGAATTGCATTACCATCTCCACCAGGTGCAACACCAAAACCGTCTATTACAATTAAAACGGTTGGTTTTTTTATAGAATCTGGTTGCTCCATACCTACCTTACTTCTTCTTCAATTTCTAATAATCGATTATATTTTGCCAACCTTTCTGATCTGGATAAAGATCCTGTTTTTATAAATTCTGCATTAACCGCAACTGCTAAATCCGCAATTGTTGTATCGCTTGTCTCTCCGGATCTATGTGATACAGAAATTTTATATTTAAATTGTTGAGCTAAAACTATTGCATCAATTGCTTCTGACAAACTTCCGATCTGATTCACTTTAATTAATACTGCATTTGCTGCACCCATATCAATTCCTTTCCTGATCCTGGCTGAATTTGTAACAAATAAATCATCGCCAACAATTGCTATATCTTTACCTAATTTTTTTGTCATATCAACCCAACCTTCAAAGTCATCTTGATCAAGCCCATCCTCAATTGAAATAATAGGATACTTCTTAATCCAAGACTCCCACAACTTTATCATTTGTTGAGCAGACATATATTTTCCATCTACCTTTAATCTATACTTATTATCCTTCTTAACATACACCTCGGAAACAGCTGGATCCAATGCCAAAAAAACATCTTTACCTGCTGTATAACCAGCTTTTTTAATAGCTAGCATTATCAACTTAATTGCATCTTCATTTTTTTTCAAAGCAGCAGAATAACCACCTTCATCTCCTTTAAGTGTTGAATGTCCTTTTTTCCTTAATATATCACCTAATGCATGAAATACTTCTGCACCACACCTAACACGCTCTTTAAATAATCGTTGCTGTGGAACTATCATAAATTCTTGAAAATCCAAACTCCACCCAGCATGTGCGCCACCATTTAATACATTCATTGTTGCAATTGGAAGTTTGTATTTTTTATATTGTAAATCAAATGCCAATCGTAAATAAGAATAAAGTGGCATCTTTTTTGCCTTTGCTGCTGTATGTGCACACGCCAACGAAACTCCCAAAATAGCATTAGCACCTAATTTTCTTTTATTAATAGTCCCATCCAATAATAACATTTTCTCATCAATACCTCGTTGGTCCGTCACATCCATTCCACGCAATGCTTTTGCTATTTTTGTATTTACATTTTTAACAGCCTTCAAAACACCTTTTCCACGATATCTACTTTTATCTCCATCACGTAATTCTAATGCCTCATGAATTCCAGTCGAAGCACCACTGGGAACAGACGCACTACTAACAGTTCCGTCTTTAAGCATTATGGATACATTTAGGGTTGGATTACCTCTTGAGTCTAAAATTTCATGAGCATGAATTGTTTCTATTTTATATGACATAGACTAGTTTTTTATTTTTAATACCTCTAAACCTGGAAGTTTCTTTCCAGCTAAAAATTTTAACATCGCGGAACCACCTGTGGATAATAACGTAAACTTATCGGCAATTTTTAATCTTTCAAGCACGGGAACGGTATCACCACCACCAACTATCGTAACTGCTGAAGACGTCTTATTTGCAATGGCTTTTGCAATAAATTTAGTTCCAGCACAAAACGTATTTATTTCACAATACCCCATAGGTCCGTTATAAACAATTACTTTTGCATGTTCAATAATAGACTTATACAGAACTCTTGTTTTTGGGCCAATGTCAACAATTCTATCTGTCTTATTTAGACTATCAGGTGCCTTAACCTCTAATTTTGCATCTTTTCTCAATGATCTAACAACCACAACATCTATTGGAAGAATTAACTTTTTACCTAAATGACTTATTGCATTTTTAGCCTCATCAATACCCAACTCATCAAACACAGATCTGCCAATCTCTAATCCCTCTGCTGCAAAGAAAGTATTAGCAAGTGCACCACCAATCAACACATTACTCGCTTGCTTTTCAAAATTTTTAATAACAGGCATTTTTGTTTGAACTTTTAAACCACCCATTATGACAACAAAAGGTTCCTTGGTATTTTTATTCAACTTACTTAATACAGAGACTTCATTAGAAAGAAGAGGTCCTGCATATGCTGGAATCTCTTTTGTAATGCCAGACACAGAAGCATGTTCTCTGTGAGATACAGAAAAAGCATCATTTACATACATATCAGCAAGTACTGACAATTCCTTTGTAAAATCAGACGAATTTTGTTTTTCTCTTAAATCAAATCTTATGTTTTCTAATAAAATAATTTCACCTTCGTTCATTTTTTCAACAATATTTTCAACATCAGATCCTGTAATTGATTTAGATAATTTGATCTTTACACCTATTAAATTAGATAACCTTTTAGCAACAGGCTTTAAAGAATAAGATGCTGTACGACGCCCATTTGGTCTTCCTAAATGAGACATTATTATTACTTTTGCACCTCTTTGTGACAACCAGTTTATACCAACAGCTGCTTTTGCAATTCTGCCGTTTGGACCATCTACAGCCTTACCTTTTTTAATGGGTACATTAGCATCAATTCTAACCAAAACACGCTTGCCTTTTAAATTCATGTCTGACCTAATTTTTTTAAGCTGCATAGATTGACATAATATCACGTAACACAAACTACGTACTATTTAAAACTTAATAATGAATGTTTAAATTAACAATCTCTGGAGGAACAAACAACCTAGCCCTGGGACCAGTTTCACTTATCCCTGAAGTTATAAATAACTGCTGATCATTGTACCTAAACAATCCCCTGTCGTATTTTTTGCCTAAGTCAGTTGGAATTTTTGGTACTGCCCCTAAAAATGGTAAACGTATCTGACCACCGTGTGTATGTCCTGCGATTACCAAATCTGCCATTTTAGAATCAGAAAATAAAATAATATCTGGATTGTGAGTTAACAAAATAACATTCTGATCCTCCGACACACCCTCCATTGCAACACCTGGTGATGCTCCATACCAAACATCAGAGACGCCAGCAACTACAATCTCTTTATTATTTATATCTATTATCTCAGATCTGTTATTTAAAATTTTGAAGCCTATTTCATGAAGTTTATCCTCAACAATTCCAATACTACCATCGAGATTATCATGATTGCCTGTAACAACATAAACACCCATTGGAGCAACTATACCAGCCAATGGATTTAACATATCTACCTCTGATGAAGAATTAGAAATAAAATCGCCAACAATAAAAACAATATCCGGTTTTTGTTTGTTTATATTTTTTACAACGTAATCAACCCATCTTTCATCTTTATATGGACCAACATGAATATCAGATAAAACAACTGCCTGTATGATTTCCGTTACTTCATTAGACAAATATACTTCCTTTTCATTAACAACCAAGAGTCTTGGCTCAATGTAGCTGCCGTAAAAAATCACTAACCAACTAAAAATAAGTACCCATAATGATATAGACACTAACCATTGCTGTTTATAACTTTGTTTATGTAGTAATAAATGAAGAAATAATACAGCAACAAAAAAAAGAAAAGAAACAATTATAAACTCAAAACCGAACCACATACTATAGTTTGCCAACATGCTCTGTCATATCAAGCAGCATTGTAGAGTACCCCCATTCATTGTCATACCATGCAAGTACTTTAACCAAGTCTCCATCAACAACACGTATCATGTCTAAATCTACAACAGAAGCAAAAGGTGATTGAATAAAATCTGTAGAAACAAGAGGTAAGTTAGTAACACCAACAACCTTTTTCCATCGTGCACTTTTAGACGCTTTTTTAAACGCACTCTGAACATCCACAAGAGTGGTCTTCTTTTTTGTAACAAAAGTAAAATCAGTCAATGAAACATCAAGTGATGGAACACGGACAGATATACCATCAAACTTATTTTTCAATGACTTTACAACCTTAGTAGTTGCATTTGCTGCTCCAGTAGACGTTGGTACAATATTAGAAAAACCAGCACGTGCACGTCTCAAATCCGGTTTATGCCTTGGTGGTATGCCATCAACCATATTTTGTTGCGCAGTTACTGAATGAATAGTTGTAAGCATAGCCTTCTTAACACCAAAAGACTCATGCATAATCTGTGCAATTGGTGCAACTGAGTTTGTAGTACAAGAAGCATTGTTTACAATTGTATTTCCTTTTTTACATTTTTTATGATTAACACCCATTAAAAATGCAGGAGTTGTTTTTGAAGGTGCACTAATTACAACTTTTTTTGCACCAGCTTTTTGATGCTTGGCCGCATCCTTTTTGTCAGTAAAAATACCAGTTGATTCTATTACAACATCTATCTTATGTTCCCCCCAAGGTAATTGTGCTGGATCTTTTTCTGAATAAACAGGGATCTTTTTCCCATCAATTATAATGTTATTTTTATCCGCCTGAACATCATGATTCCATGTACGAAAAACTGTATCGTACTTTAATAAATGAGCTAAAATATGCGGATCAGTAAGATCGTTTACTGCAACGAATTTTATATTCTTTCTATCCCAGCCTGCACGTAAAGTCGTACGACCAATACGCCCAAAACCATTTATGGCAACTCTTAACATAATTGTTTATAAATATAGATAAATAATATTTACATTTTAACATAAAAACGCCCCATTAGGGACGCTTTGTGTATCTATTTAAATATTGAATCTGGTAAATCCTCTTATGTGCATATTTTCACCTAGGGCCACAATTTGCTCCTTTAAATATACGTCTATTGTTTTACTGTCATCTTTTATATATTTTTGCTCCATCAGAACGATTTCGCCATACCATTTATTCATCTTACCCTCTATTATCTTTCCGATAACTTCTTCTGGTTTGTTCTCATGCTTCATCTCATCTCTGAATAATTGCATTTCCTTTTCAACCATATCTTTAGGCACATCCTCGCGCTTTAAATAAGATGGATCTTCTGCACTCACATGCATTGCTATGTCATTACAAAATGATATAAACGTTTCATTTCTTGCTACAAAATCTGTCTCACATAACATTTCTATTAAAGCACCCAACTTACCGTTTGAATGAATGTATGCATGTACACGACCCTCACTTGTTTCACGACCGGCTTTTTTTGCTGCTTTAGCAATACCTTTTGTACGGAGCTCTTCAGAAGCTTTTTCAAGATCACCACCTGTAGACTCAAGTGCTTTTTTTGCATCCATCATTCCAGCACCTGTCTGAGCACGTAATTGAGCAACTAATTTTGCATCAATAGACATAATAAAAAACTTTTATTTATAATTTAAATTTATTTTGTTTTTACTGTATTGACCACAATCTTTTCCTTCTTTTCTGTAACTATTTTTGCAGCATTTGCTTTTCCTACCTTAATTGCATCACAAACTAATTTAGATAAAATCTCAATTGACTTTACAGCATCATCATTTGCAGGAATAACTTTATCAATTTTAATTGGATTGATATTGGTATCACACACAGCAACAACCTGTGTTCCGGTTACCTTAGCTTCTAAAATTGCTGTTTTTTCATTTTTTACATCTATAACAAACATAGCTTCAGGAACACGTGTCATATCTTGTATTCCACCCACTTTAATCTCCAATTCATCGATTTCACGACTCATCAATAACTGCTCTTTTTTTGTATACTTTTTCAATTCTCCTTTATCTCTTTTGTCTTTTAAAGACTTAAGTCTTTTAATAGAATCCTTGATTTGCTTAAAGTTTGTAAGAGTACCACCCAACCAACGCTCAGTTACGTATGGCATTCCACTTTCCTCAGCATACTTTTTTACAATATCTTTAGCTTGTATTTTTGTACCTACAAACAAAACAACACCACCACGTGATGTAATCTCAGTTATTGTATTTAATGCATCCTGCAAAAGACCTGTTGTCTTTTCAAGATTAATAATGTGTACACCTGAACGAACACCAAAAATAAAAGGATCCATTTTAGGATGCCATCTAGACGTTTTGTGTCCGAAATGCATTCCTGCCTCAAGCATTTCAGTCAATGACGGAAGTTTTAACATATTTTTTCCTTTTTAGACTTCAGTGGCAACTTTTGGCCCATAAATCATGGGAGGATCAAAAGAGGTTGTATCCACTTGTGAAATTAATTACGCGAAAAGTATAAGAAAAAACCTAAAATAAGTCAATATTACCAACAAAAAAACAGCGATTTCTCGCTGTTTGACGATTAAACATCGTCAGCAATGTGAATATAATGATCTCTCAATACCTTTGCAATGCAAGCTGTAAGCTTTTTTGCATAAGGAATATGAAGAAATTCATTAGGCCCGTGTGCATTTGCACCTGGCCCTAACACACCAGTAATCACAAACTGTGATTGAGGGAACTTATCATGAAGCATTTTCATAAATGGAATTGTTCCACCTTCACCCATATACAAAGCTTTTTCTTCAAAAAAAGCCATTGAAGCACCCTGAATAGATGATTCGAGCCAAGAAGCAAGCGTTGGAGCATGCCACCCAGGCCTTGCAGTACCAGTAAAGGTCACTTTTGCATGAATGAGTTCATGGTTTTCAAGCATGAACTTCACTTCCCTATATGCAACTTCTGGATCCAAAGTTGGTGGGATTCGAATAGACAACTTTAACTCTGTAAATGGTCTTAATACATTTCCAGCATCCTTAATTGCTGGAATACCACCAACACCAGTTACCGACATGGCCGGACCCCATGTTCTTGCAAGAACAAGATCCGTAAGTTCATCTGACTCGATGTCAGGTGAATTATGTGCCCATTGAAACCGCTCATACAAAGCATGTCCAATTGTCTGTGCTGCATCTTGTGCTTGCTCGCGACGCTCTTCAGGAATATCAACACACAAAAAATCACTCATGTGTTTTTCAAATACACAACCATTTGTGCTTTCAATCCTATCCAATGCACTCCTAATGATTCGGAAGCTGGATTCAACAATGCCACTTGCATCACCCGAATGAACACCTTCCTCGAGCACATCAACACGCAATGTACCTATAACCAAACCTCGCAATGAGCTTGTAAGCCACAACTGATCATAATTACCTGCCCCAGAATCAAGACAAATAACCAAATCTGGTTCGCCAATGCGATCAGACAAGTGATCAAGATAAAAAGGAAGGTCTGGACTACCAGACTCTTCACCTGTTTCAATGAGTATAACGCAACGAGCATGCGATATGTTTTGTTTTTGAAGTGCCAAAACAGCTGTCAAACTTGCAAAAACAGAATAACCATCATCTGCCCCACCGCGTCCATATAACCGCTCATCACCTTTATCATCAACGATGATCTTTGGTGTCCACGGGCCAAGACCGCGCTCTGCGTCCCAACCAACCATTTCTGGTTGCTTGTCTAGATGTCCGTACATCAGCACGGTTGCATCAGAATCACCTGGAATCTCCAACAACAAAATAGGTGTACGACCATCAATGTCAATAACCTCAACACTAACATGCTTGGGCGCATGCGCACGACACCAATTTTCTGCTAATTCTACAACCTTATGCACATGACCATTTGACCTCCATTGAGCATCAAAAGCCTTGCTTTTTGCTGGAATTGCAATATATTCCTTAAGTGTTTTTAAAATTTTCTCATCCCAGAATTTATTCACCCAATCTAATAACAATACAGTGTTCATCACAACTCTCCTTTAATACTGACAAAAAATAGGTTAATCCCTCCTTTTTTTTAATGTACTGTTCAAACAACTTGGCAAAAAAAAGTCAAAAAGTCAATACTAAACTATTTTATAAACATGGCATCTCCAAATGAAAAAAAACGATATTTTTTATCTATTGCATGATTGTATGCATTTAAAATGCTTTCTCTTCCAGCAAAAGCAGATACCAATACAAGTAGTGTTGATTTTGGTAAATGAAAATTTGTAATTAAAGCATCAACAATATTAAATTTAAATCCTGGCTTTATAAACACATCTACATCACCAGAGTATCCACGCAATCCAATCTTTTGATCTACACCCTCTAAAGCACGCACAACCGTAGTACCAACAGCAATGACTCTCCTACCTTCTTTCTTTGCTAATAAAATCCTTTCTACGACTTCTTGCTTTATTGTGACATATTCTGCGTGCATTTTATGCTCACTAACAGTTTTAAATTTCATTGGCATAAACGTACCCATCCCAACATGCAAAGTAATATATTCCAATTGAACACCTTTCTCCTTTAATGTATCCAATAATGATTCTGTGAAATGGAAACCTGCTGTTGGTGCAGCAACAGAACCGGTATTAACTGCATATATTGTTTGATACTCATCTAAATTTATAATGTCATTTTCTATGTATGGTGGTACTGGTATGTGCCCATTTTCATTAACAAAATCAATCACATCACCTTGTGTCATATCAAATACAACAGTAGCAACCCCATCTTCCTGCACAGCTTTTAAAACACCACTCATCCCAGCAAAAGACATAACTGAACCAACAGAAAGTTTTCTTAGAGGCTGAATTAATACATCCCATTCAGATTCATGCTCACCAGAACGTCTGGGTCGTAATAAAAATACCTCAAATTCTCTATTTTTTGCAGCAGCATACATTCTTGCTCTAAATACCTTTGTATTATTCAAAACTAAAACATCACCCCTATTTAATTCATCTGATAAATTAAAAAACTGTTTTTCATCTATCGACCCGGTTTTCTTATCTAAAACCATCAACCTAGACGAGTCTCTTGGTCTAACAGAACATTGTGCAATTAGCTCCTCTGGAAATGTGAAATCAAATAAATCTGTTAAATCATTCATAATAGCGACATGATGCTCTATAATTAGACTATTGACAAGTTGATGTTTCATTGCTAAAATTCGCACAAAATTTATGAACGTACGTATACTAGCGTGCAAAGAATATGAAAAAAGAAATACACCCACAATACTTCAATAAATCAACAATATCCTGTGCTTGTGGAGCAAACTATCAAACAGGTTCAACTATTGAGAATATTCAAGTAGAACTTTGTTCTAAATGTCACCCTTTCTACACTGGTAAACAAAAAATCATTGATACTGCACGTAGAGTTGAGAAATTCCAGACTCGTCTTGCTCAAAAATCAACTGATGTTGTTAAGAAAAAAACCAAGCATGCAAAGCGTGATGAGCAAAAGAAAGAAAAACAAGCGAAAAAACAAGAGGCTTAAATATAAACTAAAAATACCTTTGACTATTGTACCAAAGGTATTTTTTATTTAAGATTCTTATACAAACATATGGATCTACAAAAACAAATCGAAAATTATCAAAATAAAGTAAAGGAGCTTGAATCTAAACTTACAGATGCAAGCGTTCTTTCTGATACAAAAAAATTAAGGGAAATTACCGCAGAATACAATAATGGAAAAATAATTTTAGAAATCGGTAACAGATACACAAAGACAGTGTCGGATCTTAAAAGTGCAGAATCTGCCCTTGCTGAAACAATGGATGAGGAAATGAAGGAACTGGCACATGAAGAAATAAATGAATTAAGTACAAACTTACCCATAATAGAGAAAGAGCTACTTCTTGCACTTATACCAGCAGATCCAATGGATAAGAAAAATATTATTATAGAAATTCGTGCAGGTGCCGGTGGAGATGAGGCTTCGTTGTTCGCAGGAGAACTAATGAGAATGTACACACGTTATGCTGAAGTTAATAATTGGAAGACAGAGCTTATTTCAGCAAACAGAAACGAAATAGGAGGTTTTAAAGAAACAAGCTTTTCAATTAAAGGAAGTAACGTGTTTAGTAAACTAAAGTATGAAAGTGGTGTACACAGAGTGCAGCGTGTACCTGAAACCGAAAAACAAGGACGAGTACATACATCAACAGCAACTGTGGCAGTATTACCAGAAGCAGAAGAGGTAGATGTAAAAATAAGCCCTGGTGATCTAAAAATTGAGGCAACAACATCCACTGGAGCAGGTGGTCAAAGTGTAAACACAACATACTCAGCCGTAAGAATAACCCATTTACCAACAGGTCTTATGGTGTACTGCCAAGAAGAACGATCTCAAAAACAAAACAAAGAAAGAGCGTTATCAATAATACGTGCACGTGTATATGCGATGGAACAAGAAAAAGCTCAAAAAGAAAGAGCAGATGCAAGACGTGGTCAGATAGGAACAGGTGATAGATCAGAAAAAATAAGAACTTATAATTTTCCACAAGACAGAATCACAGACCACAGAATCAAACAAAACTTTCATGACATTCCATCTGTCATGGATGGTGGTATGGATACGATAATTAAATCCATGAAAGAAGCTGAATTAGTTAAACAATTATCTTAAATACTCAATATATAATCATTGACAAAAAACCATACAAACTGTATGGTTTTTTTACTCCTAGTAATACTTAATACTAGAAGCTTTTGCCTGAGTGAGGGTTGTATTATTAGCCTGGAACAATTAACACACCTCCCTCCTTCTATGCATGCTCGTATGAACATGTGTAGTGTTAAATGTTTTAATGATACAACCCTCGCTAGGCCTTTAAAGAATCTGACAAGGTTCTTTTTTTTTAAAGTTATGCACAAATTTAGTGTACACATCTGTGGACAACCTAAAGAAAATAACAAAAATCCAAGTAATATGTACTGTTGACATGTATGTATGATACTGATATTCTAGTTTTTACCCAGTCGTGAAATAAACAACCAACCTACAATGCCTTGGCAAAGTAATTAGGGAGTAAATTAATCGACAGTTAGAAGATAATCAAAATATTTAATGTGCTCGCTTGCGGGTCATAAAATAAAAATTTTCTTCTAATGGTAGATACGGTTATTTAAAATGATCAACTAAAACCACAATTTAAGGATTGGTTTAACAACTTTCATCCATAAATTGAAAAGTATTTTCGTCATTAAATGTTTGTGTGCGATCTCAGGATTACATCCAACGATCTGTGGCATAATGAAAATACGGTAAGTCATTGAGATTTTTAAATAATTGAATCAAAATCAACTGAAGGTTTAGGTATGAAGCTTGTTGCTTTCTAGGATTGATAAACAACTCACGAAGTTTTTCTCCCCTACAGCACAGCCATTGCCACTAGATTGTAAAGTACTCTGAATGGTTCCATGGAATCACAAAGACCGCTTCAACAGCTAGTTAGTTATTAGTAATCAAAACTCTTAGGCAACTAGGAGACTACTGAAACTGAATCCACGGACGTTTAAAGGTCACCATACCCTCAAACAACCAATGATTTAGCGGAACTATTAATTTGAATACTAATGACTTTGAGTGGACCATGGTGGAACACTTTAAACTGAAAGTTGATTTGTGAAATTGGTGGCAACACTTATTTCACACGTTCCTCCTATGTAAACTTTAGCAATTAAGAATCAATCTGAATTGAGTATTATCCATTTTCAACATCTGGAAACATACAAAAGACAGATAGGTAAATTGATTTGCTTTGCACACATCAGTGGCAACACTTGATAATACAACGCTTTTTAAGCAGTATGTGCATATAAAAGTTTGCGGGTTTTCAAACAACTGAAGAGTTTGTGTGGAAATGACATGAAATACTGTCACTTCCCTAGATTACGCATTCGCGTTTTGTCATCATTGCAACTTGAGTGTCACAACAAAAGTAGCAAGACTGCACAAAGTAAAAAATGAGCAATCAAGAAAACACAAGCTTAACAGTGAGAGGATGGATTTCACTCCTGAATCTCGTGTGATGAAAAAATGAAGGCAGTTGGATGAAGATCTGATAGTAAAGAATTTATTCTAGGATAAATCCTAACTAACAGATCTGATTCCTCTGCTGACATTGGAACAACTCTTAGAGCTCTCAGCTTGCTGTGAGCTCTTTTTCTTTTTACAAAAATATAGTAGATATAATATACATGACAATCATAGAATCTCTTAAATGGGCCAACGACAAACTAAAAACTGTGAATATAGATTCACCAATGTTAGATGCAGAGATAATACTTGCGCATATTCTTAAAGTTTCTAAACCTGCTTTGTTTGCAAAATTTAATCACAAACTGAAAATACACGAAGAAGAAATGTTTACAATATCAATAGATAAAAGGATGCAAAACATCCCTATTGCATATATCATAGGAAAGAAAAATTTCTACAACAAAGAGTTTAAAATAAATAAAAATGTACTAATTCCAAGACCAGCAACAGAAACACTTATAGACGAAGCGCTATTTATATTACAAAGCATGGAAACAAACAGCACATTAATATGTGATATTGGGACTGGATCAGGAATAATAGCAGTAACACTATCAGATGAAACAAAAATGCCAGTTATTGCCACAGATTTAAGTGAAACAGCACTAATAATCGCCAAGCAGAATGCAATCAAACACAATATTACTGACATAGATTTTCAAAAAGGAAATCTAATTGAACCAGTAATTAATGTATTTAAAAAACTACATAATACTAATAATCCAAAAATCTCTTCTGTATATCCATTTAAAAATCTTGTAATTTGTGCGAATCTACCATATTTAAACCAAAAACAGATGGAAACATTATTACCATCTGTACAATATGAACCAAAAAATGCATTAGCTGCAGGCATAGACGGACTAGATCTTTACTGGAAACTTTTTAAACAAATTTCAATAAACAGAACAAAGCTTCCACGAAATATACACATAATAATTGAGATAGACCCATCTCAATCACAAGGCATAAAAACACTTATACAACACCACTTTCCTGCATCAAAACAAAAAATTATAAAAGACTTAGAAAAACACAACAGAATTGTTGTTAGTAAACTTTAAAACCACCAAACAAATTGGTGGTTTTTATTTACTTGTAAAATCATCATACGAAGAAACAATCTCAACCCACGTAACACCAGAATTCATATACACCTCGTTGTCTCCATCATAAAACCTCAATCGCTTTGACATGGATGGTTTCACCCATTTAACTTCCTTGCGTTGTCCATCTTGAAATAAGAAAGCATCCCCTTCACCGATTGTTTTTACAGATTTTCTACCAACATAATCTATAATATCTATGTCTGTAACAACCACAACTATATTATCTGCCAATATCTTAGAACCATCAACAATGTCGATCTTGTTATGTTGTTTTCTGTAATAACGTCTTTCATCTTTATCAAACACCCACTGAACAGTGTAATACGGAGGTAAAAAATTAATATCTACACCAACAGACTCACCAGAAACACTATCTACAGCATCTTTAAACTTCCATATTCCATATACATTTTCAGACCTACTATTTACATCCTTATACTTACCATTAAATTCGTTCAACAACTCTGTTGATGTATATGTGTTATGTGGTGCTGACCTATTTATTTGTCTCCAAAATGAATACTGATTACCATACTCATCCATATTGTATGTGCCTCCTGATACTATTTTGTCTAAAGCATCATTTGATCCACCAACATGTGCATATAAAGCACTTAATCCATTATTCCAATCAATAAAATATGGTCTAGCTGATCTAACAGGACCAATCTTATCTACTTTTTGTGCACTATGAAAGAATGCCAACATTCTGGAAATACCAGCTTCTACAGGCGCCTCAATGACCAAAAACGCTTCATTAATACCACTCTGTGGCCTAGCATTATAATGATTATCTATCATTACACCAAAAACCTGAGGTAGCTCAGATTCAGATTCCTGCAATACACCTGTCAATGGATGCCTATAAACTAACTCATTTTGATTTGCATTCTTTAAAACATCATCAAAAGGCACATCAAATTGATTACCTATAAGAAAACTTGTATAAACACCAATAATTACAAAAGCAAGTGCGATGGCACCAAGACCTGCAAACCAGTATATACGCTGATTAAACAATTCTTTCACTCTGCACTTGCTATCTTTTTCTTGCTTATTTTTTCTACTCTTTTGAGTCATGTTTATTTATCATCAGACGATTCACCTTCCTTTTTCTCACCTTCCTCACCTTCCTTTTTCTCACCCTCAACCTCAACGTCTGCAACATCTTCTTCAACTGAATCATCAAGTGCTTCAACCTCAGCTTGTGTACGAGGTTCTGCTACAACGGCAATTGTTAAATCTAAATTATCCATAATCTGAACACCCTCTGGTACGTTTAAATCGGACACATGGAACACATCATCAAATGTGTTCAATTTAGACAAATCAACCTCAAAACCACGCACCAATTTTGATGGTAAACACTTAATTGTCACACGATCTCTAGACTGAACCAAAGTACCACCCAAAGACTTAACCGCAACAGATTCACCAACAAAAACTAAATCCACAACCGCCTCAAGTTCTTTATTCATATCTACGGCAAAAAAATCAACATGTGTCACATCGTCTTTTACAGGATCTTTTTGATAATCCTGAATAAGAACAGCAACTGGCTTGTCTTGTTCTACAACCAAATTTACAAGTGTACTTTCACCTGCACTCCTGTATGTTTTGATAAAACTATTGCGATCAATACTTATGTTTTTTGGTTTAATACCCGAACCATATACAACAGCCGGAACCTCGCCCGCTTCTTTAAGTATTCTATTTTTTCTACCAAAAATCTCACGATTTTTAGCCTCTAATGTAATTTCTTCCATATAATATAAATTCCAAGTAATTTCAATTAATTCGGGCGTATTGTGCTAAATTATATAAAAAAAGTCAAGTCAAAACCCCTACTTTTGTAGGGGTATTCTTATTTTATTTTTGTTGTTGTTTTTTAGCCTTACGTTTAACCTTTTCCTGTTGTTTGGGATTTATAAGCTTATCCCATGCAGAATGATCTAAAAATGAATGAATATCCATCACATCATCAATAGATACACGCGCATTAGATCTAAAACGTACCACATCATCATATGTTAAATCAGTAAGTAACCCAACTGAACTAGCACCAACCTGATTAACAAGTACGAGTGCTAAAATAGAACTAAAACACTTGCGACACTTAACATGAAGTAAATGTGTTTCTTCATCTTGCCCTAAAACACGAGCCTGCATCGGATTATAGCGTGTCTCACAAACAGGACAATATGATACCAAACGCAAACCTTCGTTCCAAAGTTCAGAATCTTGTTTGGATGACATATAAATCTTATTAATTATGTAAAGTCCGAGCCCCCACCAGAAAAAAAGTTTCTGCTCTATTTAAAGAATACCACAATGCTAAATTAACTACCAGATAATCTAGTGTTCATTGAAATACTTTGTGCTATACCAATTAATAGCATAAAAAAGACCATCGAGCTTCCACCATAACTTACAAATGGAAGACCTATCCCTGTAACTGGAAACAATCCTAAATTCATACCAACATTGACTAAAAGCTGTAAAAAAATGGCTATAATTATTCCGAGTAACAAAAATATTGTGAAATTATCATATGTTTTTTTTACATAATGGAATAATCTAGAAAATAATAATATAAATGCCAAAAATAGAAGAATCACACCAACAAAACCAAGTTCCTCAGCTATAACAGCGAAAATAAAGTCCGTCTGACTTTCTTGTAAATATTTCAACTGACTCTGTGAACCAAAACCCAACCCTCTACCAAACCAACCACCAGAACCAACAGCAATAATTGCCTGCTGTACATTATACCCTTGACCCAATGGATCATAGGTAGGATTTACAAAAGTAATTAAACGTGCTTTTTGGTAATCTGCAAACACAAACGACCATGCTAATACAAAAAACACAGCTCCTAATGTAACTAATGTAAACAAATATCTAAATGGCAACCCAGCTAGTAAAATTACAAGAAACCATATACCAAGCAGAATAAAAGCTGATCCAAAATCTGGTTGCATTAAAACCAAAACAACAGGAATTATAACTATAAACAAACTACCTAATAAGATTTTTGCGTTAAAACGCCTTGCAGAATGCTTACCAAAATAAGTAGCCAGAGCAACAATTAACGCAATTTTTACATATTCAACCGGCTGAAAACTAACCGGACCAAACACAAACCAACCTTGTGCACCTCTAATATTTTCCCCGAATAACAACACTCCAATCAATAATAAAATACCTATAAAATACATTACAGTACTGTAATTTCTCAATAACTTATAGTTTGATAATGAAAACCACAAAACAAACCCAAACCCTATACCGATTGCTATTAACTGTTTTTTTGTGTTTAAAAAATCTCCAGATGCAAATGATAGATCTACAGAATAAATTGATGATACGCCAAAAAGAAGCAATACAAACATTGCTAACATCATAAGCCAATCAATAGACCTTAATTGATCTACATATCTTTTAAAATAAATTGTAAAACGAGGCATAGAACCTATCTTGTTCTTACATCAACAGCCTCCTTCCCTTCAAGGGTCTTAAATATCGATGGATCTAGTAAATGAACATCCACAACCACTTCAACATTTGTAATCGATGGAATTGTTCCAAACCAATTTAATTTAATATCTTGTTTTTGCAAACTTTGCAAAGAACCTAATGTAACCTTATTTACACCAACAATTGTGTTGCCTCTCTTTAAAAAAACAAATAAATCTGGTTCATAATAACTGTAAGCAGTTTTGTTTATTATAGAAAATACAACAGTACCAACAAACTTATCATCAATAAGATCTTTTTTAAATGTAGGATCTTTAATCTCAAAATTAGTTCTTATAGACGACCAGTTTTCATAATCCTTTATCTCATGATGATCCAAACGATGCCAAACAATATCTGTCAGTTCCAATTCTGCTGTTCTTATGTTTGAATCTGATTCTTGAGCTAATTCTACAATGTTCTTTTGTTGTCCTGGTAAAATAAAGCCTTGTCTTGGCTCAGTAAACCCACTTGTGTGTATAAAACTATACTTAAATTCAGCCCACCAATCAGAATTTGGATTTGTTATAGATGCGTATAAATCATACCTGTTATTTCCAGTTGCAAAGATGCGTAATTCATCTTCAATCATGTCATCTGCAGAATTTGCTATTGTATAAGCTCTAAGATCAGATTGACCTTTTGTAACCATATCTACAACAGCCAATCTTTCCTTATCATAACTAATCGCATATGTATCAAGATAGGTCCACATTACAAAAAGCAACAAAATTACATCAAATGCAATAAACAAACCGAAACCCAGCCTTTTTAATAAAGCTCTGTGTTCAACCCACCAAAGCGACATTTTTAGACGTTTTGTATCTGCTTTTTCAGCTTCGCGTAAAAACGGTTCGTTTTCCTCCGACATATAAATAAATTATAACATGTAAACAATTCTCAGGCATTACACACCCCTTTTAATAACAAGAAATTCATGGTAATCTAGGCACGTAAAAACTACATATTTTGAGTTATTTTTTTGATTATGCCGAAAAAAACAGATAAAAAGGTTGCGAGCAAGAAACCGAAAAAGAAAGGAGATTATGGTGCTCAACAAATTACAGTCCTAGAAGGACTTGAACCAGTACGAAAACGCCCTGGAATGTACATTGGATCAACTGGCCCTAGTGGTTTACACCATCTTATTTGGGAAGTGATGGACAACTCATTTGACGAAGCAATGGCAGGACACGGTAATGAAATTACATTACGTCTACTACCAGACAACATGATATCTGTAGAAGATCATGGTAGAGGTATACCAGTAGAAAAACACCCTCAGTTTAAAATATCGGCCCTAGAGCTTGTTTTAACTAAACTTCATGCTGGTGGAAAATTTGGTGGAGGTGGCTATAAGGTTTCTGGTGGACTTCATGGAGTGGGAGTCTCTGTTGTTAATGCATTATCAGATCATTTAACAGCAAGAGTATTTAGAGATGGAAAGATTTGGATTCAGGAATATAGTAAAGGAAAAGCATTATATCCGGTTAAGCAGGATGGAAAAAAAAAAAAAAAAGGTACTGA
>JAAZYG010000004.1 GCA_014239775.1 Candidatus Uhrbacteria bacterium
AAACAGTACTGTCAGAGAAGATTGTGTTTGGACAAAAGATGGTGATTTAAATCAAGGTATAGGAATTATGAAAATAACTTCTAAGGGTGCGTGTGGTTGGATGACTTTGGCTTGCGGAGCGATCGAATATACAGGTAGGAGTGGAACCAAATCCCCAAAAATAAAAACTTGTAGAGATTATGATGATGTGCCAATTTTTAACAAACAAGCGTCACTAACAAGGTTAGATGATATAGATACCGAGGATAATGGTGTAGAACTTACTTGTGGTGGTGCATGTACAAATATATCTATTCAAGAAGTGTGTGCTGATGATCCGTGCAATGTGGGTCCTTGTCGTTGGGTAGGTGGGGCAGATTGTGTAAACACCAGTACTAGGTAACCTTAATGTATTAAAAATAATATACATAGCACCAAAAAAGAGTGTTTGAAAGTAAAGTAATATCAGCAGTAACATTATCAGAATATGTACCGTAAATTATTTGGTCTAATAATAACTTTGTCCTTTATCTTCGGTGGTGTTTTTTATACAGCATCAGATAATATTGTTTCTGCTCAAGAAAAAAAATGTGATTGTTATTGTACTGGGTCAATAAAGCCTAAGGGTGTTAAAAAAGTAAAAAGTCAAACAACTAGTAGTTTGTGTGCGCAGGTTTGTAGAAAAAAAAATGAGGTAGTAGCTGTTTGTGCATATTCTCCCAAAGATGCTCCGTCTAATAGTGTTTCTTGTTTTACTCAAGAACAATGTTCTAATCATTTTCGTAAGGATCATCCGATATTTACAAGTAAGTTTGGTGCAGAACAGCCATCGGATTGTCCAGTCAATTATCATAGTTGTTATAGCAAGAAGAAACCTGGAGCCGGAAAAGTTAATTTAAGTGTTTCAATTGGAACAGTTAAGACAGTAAATAATTTGGGAGAATACTTACCAGCAATGTATAAATGGTTATTGGGCTCTGGTTCTGTTATTGCGGTCATATTAATCATGATAGGTGGATTGCAATATGCATTAGGTGGTCTGTCTCAGGATCAGGTTGCAAAGGCAAAAAAGAGAATTTCAAATGCTGTAATAGGTTTGGTATTGATGGTGTCTGTAGTTATTATTTTAACAGTTGTTAATCCTCAGTTACTTAAAATAGAACCACCAGCAATGCCACTTATCAAGCCGTTGGTTTTAGCAGATGGACAATCGTGTGAGTATTATCGAGATCAGGTGAAATATAAAAAAATCGGTGAGCCAAAAACAAGAGATGGAAAAAAAGGGCAAAAGAAATGTGGTAATTATTCTGATTTAATAGAGGATGAAAAAGGTCAAAGGGTTGCAGATGGTTTGACGTGTGCATGGGAGGGTTGTAGTGACACAGGTGATAAACAGAACGGTCCAATGAAGTGTTTGCATGGTACCAATGAAGATAGGTGTACGAGATGTGGGGAGCTTTATGATGGTAATAGTGATATTTCAAAAGCAGGCATAGAAATAAGTGGAGCTTTGTGCAGTAAGTATAGTAGAGGAACTCAACCATTAGGGAGAAACAGTACTGTCAGAGAAGATTGTGTTTGGACAAAAGATGGTGATTTAAATCAAGGTATAGGAGTTATGAAAATAACTTCTAAGGGTGCGTGTGGTTGGATGACTTTGGCTTGCGGAGTGATCGAATATACAGGTATGGGTGGAATCAAACCCCCAACAATAAAAACTTGTAGAGAATATGATGATGTGCCCGTATATAATAAAATAGAGGGTAAGGAACTGTTAGATGATTTAGATAATAAAGGTTCTGGTGTTGGTTGTGCTGGTTCATGTTCAAATATTTCTATTCAAGAAGTGTGTGCTGATGATCCGTGCAATGTGGGTCCTTGTAGTTGGGTAGGTGGGATTCATTGTCAGCAGCCTCCGCCTCCATCCACACCTCCACCTCCACGTACCATTTATGATCATATAAAAGTATAAGTCCTAAAAAGCAATTTTAATTAGATTTAATTATTCGTATGATAACTAATGGTTTTAGATTATAAGTTATAACCTAAGAAGTTCATTGATACTTGTGGTGGTCAGCTTAGTATTAAAAAAGATCCTTCATTGGGTCTTTTTTAATATCCATATCTTGCCAAGAACATAAAAAAATGATAGGCTCTGAAGCGCTTTTATGATCACGTATTTGTGATACATATTTTACAATTAATCAACAATATATGTCTGAAAAAATTTCTATTCGTGGGGCTAGGGTGCATAACCTCAAAAACATTAATGTTGATATCCCAAAAAATAAATTAGTTGTAATTACAGGCTTGTCTGGTTCAGGTAAATCTTCTTTGGCATTTGATACGATTTACGCAGAAGGCCAAAGACGTTATATGGAGTCCTTGTCTTCATATGCAAGACAATTTTTAGAATTACAAGATAAACCAGATGTTGATGAAATTTTAGGTTTGTCACCTACAATTGCAATTGATCAAAAGTCTTCTTCTCACAATCCACGTTCAACCGTTGGTACAGTTACAGAGGTCTATGATTTTTTACGAGTTTTATTTGCTCGTGCAGGACGTCCTCATTGTCCAGATTGTAGCAAACCAGTGGAAGAACAAACGTTGTCACAAATTGTTGAACGTATAAAGGATGTTGTAGATAAAAAAGATCCAATCTTGATGTTTGCGCCGGTAGTAAGTGGTTTAAAAGGTGAACACAAACATGTGTTGCAAGGTGCAACAAACGCAGGGTTTACACGTGTTCGTTTTGATGGATATGTAATGGATATTGATGAATGTTTATCAATGCGTAAGGATAAGAAGAAACCTCACGATATGGATGTTTTGATTTTTTCTTTTGACACGGAGGTTGAATATACAAAGGAGCATATAGAACAACTTGCAAAGAAAGCCTTAGATTATGGTAATGGATTTATAACTTTGGTTAATGATGAAACTGGGGATGAACTTTTATTATCACAAAGTTTTATGTGTGTGAGTTGTGGTGTAAATTTACCAAAGCCGGAGCCAAGATTATTTTCTTTTAATTCACCTTATGGTGCGTGTCGTGGTTGTACTGGCTTAGGACTAAAGCTTGTTTTAGAGCCAGAGCTTGTAATTCCTAACAAGCGTTTAACTTTTGCAGAAGGTGCAATTAGGCCATGGACAAAAATAGCCGGAAATCAAACTAGTTACATTAGAATGTTGGAAAAAGTTTGTAAGAAACATCGTATTTCAATGAGTACGCCAGTAGAAAAAATCACAAAGAAAAAAATGGATCTGATTTTTTATGGTACAGGTGAAGATACGTATCAGTTTGATGGAGGTACTGTTCAGTTTGGTGGAATTTTGTCTCAACTTGAACAAAAATATAAAGAGACAGATTCAGAGTATGTGCGTTCTGAGTTAGAGGGCTACATGCGTCGAATGATATGTCCTGGATGTAATGGAAGCAGGCTTCGACCAGAAGTTTTGGCTGTTACGATTTTAGGTAAATCAATTTCTGATGTAGTTAATATGCCAATTAGTGATGTGCTTGGTTTTTTTGAGGACCTAATGAAGGTAGATAAACAGAAAAAAGACGGCGTACTTACAGGTGGTCTGACTGGTGATGAAAGGTTGGTGGTTGAAAGAGTTGCTAAAGAGGTTCGGGTTAGGATTGAGCAGTTAACAGAGGTTGGGTTAGGGTATTTAACGCTAGACAGATCAGCAATGACATTATCAGGCGGTGAATCTCAGCGTGTTCGTCTTGCTACACAGCTTGGTACACAACTTTCAGGTGTTATTTATATATTAGATGAGCCGTCTATTGGTTTACATCCACGAGATAATACAAGGTTGATAAAAACAATTAAGCAACTTACAGACTTGGGTAATTCGGTGATTGTTGTTGAACATGACGAGGCTATGATTGAGGCTGCTGATTATGTTTATGATGTAGGTCCTGGTGCTGGTGAATATGGTGGTGAGATAATATCTGAGGGTACAGCTGCACAAATTAAGAAAGATAAAAATTCTTTGACTGGTCAATATTTGTCAGGAAAGAAAAAAATTCCAGGTTCAAAAAAATACAGAAAGGGTAATGGAAAAAGTGTTTCGATTATCGGTGCTGATGCATTTAATTTAAAAAATGTTGATGTGGAGATTCCTCTTGGTAAACTTGTTTGTGTAACAGGTGTGTCTGGTTCTGGAAAGTCCACCTTGGTGCTAGATATTTTGGGTAAGGCATTGTCTCGTAAATTTTATAGAGCAAAAGTGTATCCTGGTGAACATAAAGAAATAAAAGGAATTCAAAATATAGATAAAGTTGTTGCTGTTGACCAGTCTCCGATTGGAAGAACTCCACGATCAAATCCAGCAACTTACACTGGTGTGTTTACTGCTATTCGTGATTTATTTACTGCAGTACCTGAGGCTCGTTTGCGTAATTTTGGTGCAGGTAAATTTAGTTTTAATGTAAAAGGTGGTGGGCGTTGTGAAGTTTGTGCTGGTGATGGAATGCGTCGAATTGAGATGCAATTTTTACCCGATGTCTATGTTGAGTGTCCAGAGTGTAAGGGTACAAGGTATAATATTGAGGTTTTGGATATTCATTATAAGCAGAAAAATATAGCCGATGTTTTGGCGATGACAGTGGAGGAGGCTCGTAGATTTTTTGCAGATCAATCAAATATTTTTGAGAAGCTAAATGTTTTGTATGAGGTTGGTCTTGGTTATATTAAACTTGGACAGCCAGCAACTACTCTCTCTGGAGGTGAGGCACAGAGAGTAAAATTGGCCACAGAGCTTTCTCGCCGAGCAACAGGTAGAACTTTATATATATTGGATGAACCGACCACAGGACTTCATTTTGACGACATTAAGAGGTTGTTGGGGGTGTTGCATTTATTGGTTGATAAAGGAAATACTGTGATAATAATTGAACATAATCTAGATGTTATAAAAGGAGCTGATTGGGTTATAGATATGGGTCCAGAAGGCGGAATAAAAGGTGGGTTAGTTGTTGCAACGGGCACCCCAAAGGATATTATAAAATCTAAAGATAGTATTACTGGAAAATATTTAAAAGATGTAATGAAATAAAATAAGTTTTTAAATTAAAAAAACACTCTAAATATAGGATGTTTTTTTAATTTCTAACATTGATTGACACAATTAATGGTTTTTGTTTAAGGTGTTCTTTAATTAGTTTAGTAATAATTTTATTATTTTGAATATTATGAATGTTAAGAAAAGTGTAATTTTGGCAATTGTGGTCGTTTTTGGAATAAGTCCTTTTTTACCGTCAGCTGATGCTGGTAGTGTGGTTGATTCTCAACAATTAATGTCAGAGGCATCTTGGAATTATGATACTTATACAGTTCAACGTTTGTCGTTTAAGGATGTGGATGGTCCATACAAAAGATCGGGTGTAGTTTTTGTTAGTAAACAAGATGAGGGTTGTGCAGATTTGTGTGACACATCGGACATAACTGTAATAAGAGATGGAGAGTATGTTGATATTCAAGGTGTAAATTCGTCAATAAAAAATCAACTTTGGCATACTGCACAAGATGAACGATTTATTTATTACACACCAAGTAAGACTTCAAACAAGTGGTTTTCTGTAAGTGAGTATGATTCAATAAATCAATCTTTCACAGACTTATTTGATTTTGAGCGTTCAGATAATCAAATTAAACTCATTACACTTACCACAGACGGTGATCGTATTTATAGTTCTGTTTTAGAAAAAGATGAACAAAATTTAAACACAGAAGTATCTGTATCGATTAATGATTATAAAACAGGTTATTTAAGAAAAAATATAGCTGAAAAATTAACTGCTAGGTGGCAAGAGGTTGTAGATTCTAAGGGTTCACTTATTTTGGTTAAGTTTCAGTTTGAAGGTGATTATGAGCAGTTGTGGTTAGTTGATGAGAGTGCTCGTACAATGAAAGAAATTCCTGATACATGGACAGAGCCTGGTGCTGATATTGTTGCGCCACATTTTATGTCTGATGGGACTGTTCGTTATTTTAAAAATTTTAGGATCTTTACATATAAAGATGGAGTGGATAAAAAACCAAAATCTATTGGAGGGGCTTACTTAAGTTGGTTTGCAGATCATGAAAATAATATACAGATTGTTGGTGATAAGATGGCCTGGGTTGATTCTGCAAACGTATTATATTTAAGTGACATAACTGGTACTACAAATTTTGGTAAAATTTTTGGAACTAAATTTACTTTGCATGAAGATGGAATTTACTTCCAGAGCATCAATCAGTACAAAGGATATGATTTTAATAGTAAGTCCTGGTCTGTGTATAATTATTTAGTCACAGATAAATATGACGATGTATTAATTGGAAGTGATGCAAGTGATTATGTTTGGTATGAGAATTTATCTACAGGCGTTATTCTAAAAGTGGGTTATGGATCAAATGCATTGTTTACAGATCGTTATCATGTATTGTTTGTAGGTACAGATTCAAAAATCTATCAGGTAACTTTTTCTTCAATGGTTAATGTAAAAGCAAATAATGCACATGCTTATAAAACCTCTTCAGAATCAACTGTTTATTTAGTACATGATAATAAAATGTGGATTGTACCGGATGAGGTTACATATTTAACATGGTTTGATACGTGGAACGAGGTTCAGGAGGTTAGTGATAATACTTTGAGTACTTATAAAACTTGGTATACAGAAAGTGGATATGCAAGGTTTGCTTCAGGTACGAAGTTAAAGGCGAGTGGAAATTCACGTGTGTATATGGTTGGAGCAGACAATCAACTACATTGGATTATTTCAGAGACGGTTGCTAATTCTGTGTTTGGTTTTGGTTGGAATAAAAATATAATCAATGTGTCACCAACACATTTGTGGAAATATCAAATGGGAAATAATGTTGAACAGGCGAGTGATGTGTAAAGTTTATGTAAAGAGAGTAAAGTAAAATATAAATAAAATACGGCCCATTTGGGTCGTATTTTTATTTGTTATGATTTTTTCTTTTTCTTCTTTTTACCGTGTGTTTCTACGTAGGTTTCTTTTAGTTTCCTCTTAAATCTTCGTTTCTCGTTTCGTAAGTAGTTTAGCTTTGCTTGTCGTACATGAGCTGTTTTTACAAGTTCAATTTTTGTAATTATTGGTGAGTTTATTGGATAGATTTTTTCTACTGCTATTCCACCACTAATTTTTCGTACTGTAATTGTTCTTGTAATTCCAGATCCTTTTAGTCCAAGAATTATTCCTTCAAAGATCTGTACACGTTCTCGTTTTTCGCCTTTTGGTGAAACGTCTACGATTAATTCGTGAACTTTTACTGTTTGACCAGGTTTAATCTCTTTGAAATTTACAAGCTTTGCTTTGTAGGCTGGCTCGTTATTCGTTTCTGATTTAATAGTTTCTTTTGAGGTTTCCTTTGTTTCTGTTGAAGTCTGCTCATTTGAAGTTTCTTCAGTTTTTGTGTCTTCAGTTTTCTCTTCTTTAACTGTTTCTGTTGAAGTAGTTTCTTCAGTTTTTGTGTCTTCTTGAGTACTTGTATTTTCTTCACTCATATTTTTTAATGACTTCACATTTCAGAGGACCACATCTTAAGATCAGTGTTCGTTCAAATGCTGATAAATTCGCCAGAATCATAGCTTATATTGGTTTATCCGTCAACCTAGTGCATTAAGTATTTCATCAACTATTCTATCAGGTGATTTTTTAGTTGTATCTATAACTAAGTCGTAATTTGATTTGTCTAGATAATCTATGTTGTAGTATTTTTTGTATCTTTTTTGATCAGATTCGAGTCTTTTGTTTATACTAATAAGCACTTCCTCGGCTGAGTTATAGGGTTTTTCATCTTTTCTTAGTCCTTTTTTTGAAGCTCCAAATATTCTATTTGCTGCTTCTTTTTTATCTACATCTAAAAAAACCTTCAATGAATTTGGTATAAAATACCAAGAGAGCCTACCATCTATTATTAGTTTTTCTGTATTTTTACCAAGTTTTTTTTGATATTCATCTACTTCTTTATCTGTAAAGTCTTCTGATTCACCAAGCGTATTAAATTCATCTATTGTCATTCCTCTTTCTTCTGCCATTTTGCCGCGCAGTGTACCTATTGAGTACCAAGGTGTATCTAGTTTTTTAGATAAAAGTTCTGCTATTGTTGATTTACCTGCACCAGGAAGGCCGGTTAAAGTAATTATCATAATTGTTATTTGCTCAATTTTTTTAAAACACTTTCAAGTTCTATTGGCAGAGGAACATCAAATGTTTTCTCTTTTCCATTCATTAATTTAATTGTAAGCGTTGTTGCATGAAGAAAAATTCTTTCTAATGGTAGACGTCTTATGTTCTTCATTTGTTTTTTCTTATATAACTTATCGCCTACAAGTGGATGATCAAGTGCTCGTAAATGTACTCGTATTTGATGTGTTCTTCCTGTAAGGATTTTTACCCTTATGTATGTTGTGTTTTTAAATCTTTCTATTACATCGTATTCAGTTATTGCATCTTTTCCTTCTTGAGAGTTTGGTCTTGCCACCATTCTACCTTTTGTTTTTGATCGTCCAATTTTTAAATCGATTGTATCGAAATCTTTTGACATTTGCCCGTACACAAGTGCTAAGTATGTTTTTTTTGTGGTTCTAGTTTTAAACTGATTTTTAAGATGCTCAAAAGCTTCTTGTGTTTTTGCAATGACCATTACACCTGATACATCTTTGTCTAATCTATGGACTATTCCTGGACGTATAGGATTTTCACCTACGTTAATAATTTCAGGGTATAGTTCTAGTAGCGCATCAACTACGTTTGGTTCAGTATCATCTGGTGATGCTTGATGTACAATAAGACCAGCCTGCTTGTTGATTACAAGAAGGTCATCATCTTGATAAAGGATTTCAAGTATGGGTGTTGGTCCTGTTTTTTGTGATGGCGCACCAATTTCTAGTTCTGGAAAAAAAACTTCATCACCCACCATGATGTTTGTGTGTGGTTTACAAGTTTCATCATTTAAGGTTATGTCACCAGACTTGATAAGTTTTTGTATCTGAGATCTTGATAGGTCCATTAGCTCAGTAAGCATTTGGTCTATTCTTTGTTCCGATTGTTCAATTGTTATTTTATGTTTAGGCATATTTAAATTACACTACGAAAAAACAATCCAAAGAATATTATTAGTATAAGTGATGCAATAATAAGTGCAGTTAAACCAACAACCCCTTCTTTGTCCCTGTCTCTTATTGCCATTCTCATGAAATAAATAGATACTATTAATATAATAATTCCTAAAAAAAAGTAAGGCATAGTTTTGAATGATATTATGAGATAATAGTTACTATTAGTCAAAATAGTACTATTTTGTATGTATTATACACTAACTTTATTGACATTTATTGGTGATATAATAAAGTATGGCAGTTATGGGCGCGTAGCTCAACGGTAGAGCCCCAAGCTTATACCTTGGTGGTTCCTGGTTCGAATCCAGGCGCGCCCACCACTTTACCAGTGTTTTACATTAAAAAATAACTTTAGTTTATTTAGGTATACAGATTTCACTAAGGGTTTGTTTCATAACATGATTTAATCGTGTTTATCAAGTTTTAAGATTATTATGGAATTTAGCACACAATCATTTGTGGTTTTTTTATCAATACTTTGGTTTATAGTCTATTGGATTTTAGGCGGTGTTTTTTTTGCTGCTCTAACCATATTAAGATTAGGTCGTGTTCGTAAAGTTAGGTTTAGTTGTTTGTTTACAATTTTGGCTGCCATCTGCGGACTCAGTGCATCCCATTACGGAATGAAATTAGGTGAGGGAGCTATTGTTGAGTGTACAAAAAATGCGAGCGGTTATGCAGAGACCATTTCTGCTATATTTGGGTGTGGATTTTCTGCAGTGTTCGGTGCGTTTTTGATAGGGGCTGCAGTTTTGACGTTTGGTGGTTTATTTATCATGTCATTATCAAAATCAAAATCAAAACCATGGATTACATTTTCAGAAGAAGAGACTGAAGAAGAGGTTGGAGGTGATGGTGTTTCTGAAAAATCTGATGTTATAAATACAGGCGAAGGAGATAGTAAATTTTTTTAGATGCAAAGATTGTGTCTAGGCAACAATTAAATTATTGAGAATCAGTGACAGCATTGTTGTGTATTTAAATATGGGTGTATAGCTCAGTTGGTTAGAGTGTCACATTGACATTGTGAAGGTCTCTGGTTCGAATCCAGATACACCCACCAAAAAACCCTTCTTTCAAAGAAGGGTTTTTTGTTTATTGTGTTTTTAACCATGTAAGCGCTGCGTCTCTTGTCATTATTTTACCTTCAAGTTGCAGGTCTCGTATTTTTTCTAATAATTCTCTTACTTTTGGACCCGGTTTAATATCAAGTGACAGCACATCATCTCCAGAAATTAATGCTGGAATTTTATGATCTTCTTTACAGTTCCATTTTTTACAAATTTCTTTAATTCTATTTTTTACTGTGATTAGCATGTCAGTTTCCTTCAGTTTTAAAAGTGAATCCATAAGTAGTTTACTGCGTCCATTCATAAAGACCTTTTCAAATTTATGTGCACGCATGTCTTGGATGTTTTTTGTTGTGTATTTTTCTTCTAGTTTAGTCACTACCCACACAACATCTTGTGCATCTGTTTTATAAGGAGATGTTTTTGAGACTGACTCTAGTCCAGTTTGCGTAAAAATATTTTTTATTAGGTTTGTGTCTATTTTTCGTAGCATGAGAATTAGTGCAAGTGTATTTTCTCCGTGTTGTAGATTTTGGATCGGTTCTAAATAATTAGGTTTGGCTGCATATAGTGTATACACCTCATTAAACAGTTCTTTTAACGCTCCTGTTTCTATAAGTAGGTTTATTGTGTTTGATGGGTTGCTATGAAGTGATTTTGCTAGTTCTAGACCTATTACTTCACGAGGCACTATGTGCTGTATTTGTTCGTTTTCTTCTTGTTGATTATTGATGTGTGAGATTTTGTTACGTATTGCTTTCAATGTTTGTGTGTTTATTGAAAAATTTAATTCTGCAGAAAATCTGATAGCTCGCATCATGCGTGTCATGTCTTCATCAAAACGTTCTTTTGGCTCACCGACTGCACGTATTGTTTTTTGTTCCAGGTCATTTTGGCCATTAAAGGGGTCTATTAGTTCATAAGTACGTAAATCAATTGCCATTGCATTGATTGTAAAGTCACGTCTTGATAGGTCTGTTTCAATAGGTAGGTTTTTATCTGAATGTATTTTAAAGTCCTTATAACCACCCTTGCTATTTACTATAGATGTTTCGGTTCGTGGAAGTGCAATGTCTATAAAGTGTATTTTTTTTGGATCAAATTTATTTGGCATGAATTTCAACACACCAAAATTTTTACCAGTTAAATTTATTGTTCCAATTTGTGAAAACCAAGTTTCAATTTTTTCAGAATTAATATTTTGTATTACAAAATCAAAATCAATATTTTTATTTGTACGCTTTAACAAAATATCACGTACAGCACCTCCAACTAAATACATTTGTGACTCAGTGTGGTCTTTTAAAAATTTTGAAATAAAAAAAAGCTCCTCATTTTCATTTATAAGCTTTTGTACTCCCTCCTCAAAATTCATATATATAATTATATCATTTAAAAAATACGTTTACTAGCTAGTGGATAACTCGTTTTGTCTAGTCTCTTCTGGTCAGAAAATGTAAGTATAAATTTATAAGCTGTGGAAGGAATTTATTTTAAGCTTACTTTTATCTTTAGGTTGATGATAAAAAATATTGTAGATTTTGTGTAATATTTTTTACTTTTTATAATAAAATATATTGGAATAGTATGTGTCTAAAAAGGTGTATGGTTAATATGTATTTTATACACATTTTTTTGTTTCATATATAGGTTAAAAATGCTAAAATAAATTCGAACTTTTATTGACGCACCCATGTCAATGTATTTAATTTCAAATAATAATTTTTTCATTATGAAAAAAACTGCAATTTTAATATCAATGTTTCTTTTTTTAATTTCTGGTTTAGGAGTTGATTCTGTAAATGCCTCAGGTGCTTCAGCAATTTGGATGTCACCAGGAACAAAGGTTGTTGAAGAAGTATATGAAGAATTTAATGTACGCATAATTGTCGATGCAAGAGGTGAGTCGTTGGACACTGTACGTGCTGAGATTGATTTTGATCCTGCAAAACTAGAAGTGATGTACATTGTTCCGGGTTCTGTGTTCCCAAATCAATCACCTGTAAATACAATTAACAATGAAACAGGTCATGTGAGCTATGGAATGTTTAAGTCCGGTGATCCTGTGACTGGTGGTCCAGATATTTTCGCAACTATTTGGTTTAGAGGGCTTGTTTCCGCTGTGAGTACCGTTTCTGTGCTAGAGACTTCAAAATTAGTGGCAGATGGAGCTGAAAAAATTGATGTTTATGGACTGGGTTCAACAACAGTAACAGTTGGTAATGATTATGTTTTACCAGTTGTTGTTGAGGAAGAGGTTGATAATCCTCACGCACCAGTTGATGCGGACCTAGAAAGAGAGGCGCTTGTTTATTTCGGAGCATTTTTTGGACGTATGCCTGAAGTTGCAAATGATTGGGAGACATTACATTGCATGGCATATGGTGGATGTCAGGGTGATCCACGTAATTTAGCGGCAGAGCAGGGGGCATTGGTAACTTTTGGAGCAAAATATGCAAAAATGCCTGAAACTCAGGTTGAGTGGAACGTGCTTCATACTTTGGCGTATACAGATTTAATGTTGGCAAACTACTAAAGGTACATTATGAAAAATATTAATTTTTCAATTTTAATTGTCGGATTAGCACTAATAGCATTACCTGTAAGTGTTGGTGCTATATCATCTGCTAATTATCAATTAGATCCAACAAGCGGATACATGTCTACACAAGGTGCTGCTTCTGGTGGTGATTATTATGGTGCATCAGCAAATTATCAGTTGCAAGGTTCTGTAGATCAGTTTGCTGGGAATTTATCTGGTGGGTCGTTCAATCTTGAATCTGGTGATTCATTTGAATATTACTGTGGTGATGGGATTCAGGATGCTGGAGAATTTTGTGACGGAGTAGATTTAAATGGAAGCACTTGTGCTGCTCAAGGTTTCGATTCTGGTACTTTAGCTTGTTCTGCAACATGTACATTTGATACAAGTAGTTGTTCTAACAACGCAGGTGGCGGAGGCGGAGGCGGAGGTGGCGGAGTAATGGTTCCAAACGCACCAACTGTAGATGAGTCAATTAAAAATCTTGAGTTTTCATATGAATCTACAATGATTTTATTTGGTGAGAAAGCTTCTGATGTGACTACAGTTAAAATCAATTCATCTTCAGATGATGTTGAATATCCAACAATGACGTCATGGAAAAAAACAATAGCTTTAGATTACGGTTTGAATACATTTAGCTTAATGTCTTCAAACAATAGTGGTAATTCATCTGAGTCAGCATATGAAATATATAGACGTTTAGTTGGTGACATAACCGA
>JAAZYG010000015.1 GCA_014239775.1 Candidatus Uhrbacteria bacterium
TAAAATTTTAAAAACACTACCCACAAAGGAACCAGTCATACCAAGCGGGATGGCACAAATTTACATGTCACAACAAATGGCTGCGGTACTTGCTAATGCTCATAAAAAAACAAAATCCTTTAAGGATGAATTCATTTCAACAGAACATTTACTTCTTGGACTAATAACCAACAAGGCCGTTTCAAAGCTACTTGCAACATACAACATAAATGAACCAAAAATACTAGATGCACTAAAAGATATTAGAGGAAGCCAAAGAGTAGATTCCCCTGACCCAGAGGCAAAATATCAAGTACTTGAAAAATACGGTGTAGATTTAACATTGGCAGCACACAATGGTGAGCTTGATCCAATCATAGGGAGAGATTCAGAGATCAGACGAGTAATGCAAGTATTATCAAGAAGAACAAAAAATAATCCTGTACTTATTGGAGAAGCTGGTGTTGGAAAAACAGCAATAATCGAAGGTCTGGCCCAGCGCATAGCATCAAACGATGTACCAGAAATGCTAAATGGTAAATCAATTATTTCTCTAGATATTGGATCAATGGTTGCTGGAACAAAATTTCGTGGTGAATTCGAAGATAGACTAAAGGCTGTTATAAAGGAAATTGAAAATTCAAACGGAAAAATAATTTTATTTATAGACGAACTTCATACAATTGTAGGTACTGGCACAACAGAAGGAGGCTCACTTGATGCATCTAACATGTTAAAACCAGCTCTTGCACGTGGGAAAATGCGCGCTATTGGTGCAACCACGTTAAAAGAATATCAAAAACATATTGAGAAGGATCCTGCACTAGAAAGACGATTTCAACCTGTACTTGTTCAAGAGCCAAGTGTTGCAGATACAGTAGCAATATTACGTGGAATAAAGGATAAATATGAAGTACATCACGGCATAAGAATTTCAGATTCATCAATTATATCAGCAGCACAACTTTCTAACAGATATATCACAGATAGATTTTTACCAGATAAAGCTGTAGATCTTATAGATGAAGCTGGTTCAGCACTAAGAATGCAAATAGACTCAATGCCTGAAGAATTAGATCTTTTAAAAAGAGATATAATGCGTCTTGAAATTGAAGAAAAAGCACTAAATAAAGAAGATGATAAAAAATCTAGGGTCAGACTTTTTGACATACAAAAAATACTAGCTGATCTAAAGGAACAATCAGATGCACTTGAAGGTAGGTGGAAAAATGAAAAAACAAAAATAACAAAGATTCAGGAAATAAAATTAAAAATTGACAAATTACGTGCAGAAGCAGAAATGCAAGAACGTAAAGGAAATTTAGATACAGTTGCAGAAATTAGATATTCAACAATTCCACTTCAGGATAAAAAACTAAAAAAAGTAGAAGAAGAATTAATTAAATTACAACAAGAAAGGGGTCTGCTAAAAGAAGTTGTACTCGAAGAAGATATTGCTGACGTTGTAGCAAGATGGACAGGTATTCCTGTATCAAAAATGCTTGAGTCAGAAATGGAAAAACTAGCAAGAATGGAAGAAGAAATGGACAAACGAGTTGTTGGACAAACAGAAGCAATTGCAGCTGTTTCAAATGCACTAAGAAGATCGCGTGCAGGAATTGGTGAAGAAAACAGACCAATTGGTTCATTCATATTCCTAGGTCCAACAGGTGTTGGTAAAACAGAACTTGCAAGAGCTCTAGCTGAATTTATGTTTAATGAAGATTCAGCATTAATTAGACTAGACATGTCTGAATACATGGAAAAACATTCAATATCAAAAATTATTGGTTCCCCACCAGGATATGTTGGACATGATGAAGGTGGACAACTCACAGAACTCGTAAGAAGAAAACCGTACAGTGTATTACTTTTTGATGAAATTGAAAAAGCTCATCCAGATACATTCAACATACTTCTTCAAATATTAGACGATGGACATCTTACAGACGCAAAAGGACGTAAAATAAATTTTAAAAACACTATTATAATAATGACTAGTAATATTGGCTCTGATATTATTCTAAACTCAGGCAACACAATGAGTTCAATGGGATTTGAGGATGAGGATAATGCAAAAACACAAGACCAAGAAGTACATGAACGAGTAATGAATCTAGTAAAGGATCATTTTAAACCAGAGTTTCTAAACAGAATTGATGACGTGATTATGTTTCATTCATTATCTAAAGAACATATTGAAAAAATTGTTGAGATGCAATTAGAAATAGTATCTGAACGATTAAAAGAACAAAGAGGTATAACACTTAATATAAAAAAAGTAGCTAAGAAATTACTTGCTGAAAAAGGTTATGATCCATTGTATGGAGCAAGACCACTAAAACGACTAATTCAGACTGAATTATTAGACAAACTTGCAATGCAGATAATAACAAAGAAAATAAGTGATGATTCAAAAATCTCAATTGGAGTTGAATCAAATCAATTCACAATAGAAAGTAATGAAAAGATAAAAAGACAACCTGTAAAAACAGTCTAATAAAAGCGGGCATAAGCCCGCTTTTATTGTATCTATTCCCTATTTTACCTATAATAACATTACTATGAAACGTGGACTATTATTGCTATTAATTATTGTAATTACAGCACCTATAAATTCATTTAGAGTATCTGCTCAAGAACCATTTGATCCAGATTTTTTATTGTCCGATATGGAGTTTACCAACACTAGTGCAATGCAAAAATTTGAATTAGATATATTTTTAAATAAAGGCTCACTTAAAAATCTAAGCACACGGGATTATCTTGGAAGACACAAAACAGCTTCTGACATAATTTGGGAAGCATCCCAAAGATACAACCTAAATCCACAAACAATCTTAGTTTTACTACAAAAAGAGCAGAGTCTAATAGAGGACAACAACCCATCTACCGATCAACTTAATTGGGCTATGGGTTATGCAGTATGTGATGATTGCTCAAAAAATGATCCGAGAATACAAAAATTTAGAGGCTTTGGAAATCAGGTTCATTATGCAGCAAAACGAATTCGTGAATCATACCTAACAAATCTTGAAAAAAATGGATTTACAGAATCTGGAATTGGCCCTGGAATTGAAATGCAAATAGACAACACACTGGTTACACCAGCAAACTTTGCAACCTCATCTCTATACACATACACACCACACATTCATGGAAACAAAAATTTTGTCAAAATTTGGAATAAATGGTTTAACAAAAATTATTTATCAGGAACACTTCTGCAAGACAATGAATCTGGTGGAATATGGTTAATTAAAAACAATGAAAGACGGCCAATAACATCAAAGGCTGCTTTTCATACAAGATTTGATAATGCTAATGTCATTCCTGTTGGAAAATCAACAATTATACAATATCCCATTGGTGCACCAATTAAATTTCCAAACTATTCCTTATTACGTTCTCCAAGAGGAACTGTATATTTAATTGTAGACGACCAAAGACGTGGATTTACGTCACAGGAAGCATTTCGTGCACTTGGATTTTCACCAGATGA
>JAAZYG010000003.1 GCA_014239775.1 Candidatus Uhrbacteria bacterium
ATCTTCTAGCGTACTAATATCACCAATCTTTTCATTTTTTGCAATTGCCTTTAAAAGACGTCTCATAATCTTTCCGCTGCGTGTTTTTGGCAATTTTGTCACAAAATGGATTTGTTGTGGCGTTGGTATTTTACAATTATTGGAAAATCAAAATGTCCTATTGTTGATACATGGTGGCAGACTGAAACAGGAGGAATGATGCTTTCTCCACTCCCTGGACTTGAAACAATTTCACTAAAACCTGGCTCGGCAACTAAGCCTATACCTGGTACAGATATTGCTGTAGTTGATGAAAACGGTCATGAGACAGTATCTGGAAAAAAGGGATATCTTGTAATAAGAAATCCATGGCCTGGAATGTTAATGACACTTTGGGGTGATGATGAAAAGTATAGGAATGTTTACTGGTCAAAGTACAAGAACACTTACTATCCAGGAGATTATGCAATAAAAGATTCAGACGGATATTTTTGGCTTCTTGGCAGGGCAGATGATATCTTAAAGGTTGCTGGTCACCGTATTGGAACTGCAGAGATTGAGAGTGCACTAGTTTCACACATTGATGTAGTAGAAGCTGCTGTTTGTGGAATTCCAGACGAGATTAAAGGGGATGCAATTATTGTTTTTGCTATATTAAAACAAAATGCAAAAAAGGATCATGACAAATTGCGTTCAGAATTGATAGAGATTATTAGGAATGGGATAGGACCTATAGCAACACCACAACAAATCCATTTTGTAACAAAATTGCCAAAAACACGCAGCGGAAAGATTATGAGACGCCTCTTAAAGGCAATTGCCAAAAATGAAAAGATTGGTGATATTAGTACGCTAGAAGATGGCGCAGCGGTACATGAAATTCAGGCATCATTTGATGAACTTGAAAAGACTGTGAGGGAAAACCAGAATAAATCTGGAAACTGATTTTCATTTTTGGTAAAAACCAAGAACAGAATAGTATAGTCATTACTAGAAAAAAATAAAAAAAAATGCTTTATGAAAGCAATTGTGTTTACTGTTGTTCTGTATTATCAGAAGTTTCTGTATTAGCAGAAGTTTCTGTATTAGCAGAAGTTTCTGTATTATCAGAAGTTTCTGCCGAAACATTATCCTGTGCTATTTTTTTTACGTTAGTAGCACTAGGTCCTTTTGGTCCTTCACCGACTTCGAATTCTATCTTATCGCCTTCATCCAAGAATCCGTCAACATTTGATTTGTGAACAAACAAATCTTCTTTGCCTTCTCTTTCAATAAAGCCGAAGCCTTTCCTTCGGTTGAACCATTTTACGGTACCATTTTCCATGTATTAATTTTCCAAGAATTATGGTCTATATAATTTAACAGCTTTATTAAAAATTAAATTATTTTGTAATTTCACAGTATTTGTTATTCCCTTCGTATAACTTAACGCCTGAAATTGGAATTTTGTCTTTGAGATGTTCAAAAATCCACATTGCTATATTTTCTGATGTGGGAAAATCAAACATATTGTCAAGGTCTGTGTGATCCAATTGTTGGATTGTCTGCCAGCAAATTTTTTTCATCTCATCAAATTCTATTATCATATTATCCTCATAAGTCGAACCTTTTTTTGATTCACCAGTTGCCTCTACAATTATCCTAGATGTGTGTCCATGTGGCTTACCGCACTTTGGATGACCCTTTAACGTATGTGCAAAATCTATCTCAAACTCAACACCAATTTTTGTTAGCATGTTTTTCAGTATAGTGGGGGCTTCAAATACCTAGCTAATTTTTCTCTCTAAAACCACTGTTCAAGTGTATGGCTTCTCTTTTCAAGGTTATGTTTTAAACGGTTTAACGAGGATTGTATTCTTTCCCGTGAGAAATCTCTCTCATTTGAAAGATAATCTATAATTCCTGAATAATCTGTGTCTTTGAATTCAATTTTATCTACTTCTATCATATCATCTTGCAGGAAAATATTTCTTATCTGATTGTATTCAATTTGTTTTAGTTGCTCCTGTATTTGTGGTATATTTTCTAGCTTACCATATTTTTTAATCAGTTTTAGTGCAGTCTTAGAACCTATTCTTTCAAAACCATCAGGATTAAAGTCAGTTCCAACAAGTATACCCACATCTATAACCTGCTCTCTGGTAATGCCAAGTGCATCCAAGTTTTTTTGGTGGTTTATAATTTCTGGCTCTATGTCAATGTAGGTATTCCTGTTTGGGAGCTTTCTTCGACCTGAACTAGTAAAGTTACGGATAAGTTTTTTTGCACCAAATAGAACACAATCAAAGTCCTGACTTGCAACTGCGTCAGCTTGACCAGTTTTGTTTAGATACGAAGCAAGAGCTTCACCATCCGCCTGAGCTTGGATATGTGGTATTCCAAACAAATCAAGAAGGTGTTTGGAATCTTGAACCATTGTATCCTGCATTGATGTTGTCTGTTGTGCATACTTTCTTGCAGATTCTAAATCTCCTTCTGCTTTTGCTTTTTCATATTTTATTGTGGCTTCCTTTTTACCTAACTTTCGTCGTTCAATCTCAGCTGTTTTTAGTGATGGAGGTTTACCATCAAATACGTATATTGGTTTTATTCCCATAGATAGAAAATTGATATTTCGATATAGTAGACCAGTGAGGTGACTGGTCACTCTTCCCTTACTATCTGTAAGGTGCAACCCTTCTGGTCCCCTAATTGTTGCCAAAAACTGATAAATTGCATTGTATGCATCAATCGCTATTATATTTGATGAAAATGATTCAAGTTTAGTTTTTTCACGTATCAGAATATC
>JAAZYG010000002.1 GCA_014239775.1 Candidatus Uhrbacteria bacterium
CTAATTTTGGCTTGGTCGCCTGAATATACCATAAATATTGTAAAAGCAACTATCGCCACACCAATTAAAATTACAGCATATGTTACATAGTTCCTATTTTTTCTCTTTTTGAAATTTTTGCCTGTCTTGCGATTGTGCTTCTTATCTTGGTCTGACAAGATTAATCAATATAATTTCCCTCAGTGTCTGTTTTTAGTTCTACCGTTGCTACGCTACCACTGATAAATGAAGAATTTCTGATAGTTCTAACACGCGCAATCTCCATGTGGTATGGAAATACTTCAACTACGATACTTCCAACCTTAGGATTTTCTGGCGCATCTGTAATTTCAATGTCATCTTTTTTAATCCCAAATTGTTGTAATTTTTTTATGCTGTGATTAATCAATGGTTCTGGGTATTTGTGATCAAGTAGGTATACAGTACCAACATATTCTACTTTTTCCATCTAGAATGAATTTTTATTTATAGCATATATTCATTAGGAATTGATTACGTTCAGCGTCATTGTACTAAGAACGCGAGATAATCTTCTTACTTTTATTGAAACAGTCTCTTCAAAAGCTTCCTGAGTATCAGCATTAACTATTGCTACTACATCATAAGCTCCAAAAGTAACATATGCATTTGTAACTTCAGGAATATTATTTAGTTCTTCAACAACATATTCTTCAGCTCCAAGATCACAATTAAGTAAAACAAATCCTTTATGCATTTTACACCTTATCAATTTACTGTACTCATCTTTAAAGTATTTCTAATATACTTCACGTACTACCAACGTTTTTTTTGACTGAAGTCAGTTCTTTTAACATATCCTGTGTTCTTTTTTCTTCTGGCGTATTGGTCTCTAGCTATTACCCGTTTTTTATAAAATGGTTTTGCCGTACGATTTGATTGGTGAAAACGTTGTCGCATTCCTCCTTGCCTTTTTAATGGATCAGGTATCTTAATTTTTATGCCAAGCTTTTCATTTAGATCCGTCATCTTGACGTTTGTTTGCTTCTTAATTTCATTCCATTCTCCTACCGAAGAATACGAAACTAATGTTATTGCCCTTCCTTTTGCACCTGCCCTTGCCGTACGACCAATTCTATGAAAATATACCATATCTTGATTTGGTACGTCATAATTGATTACAAGAGCTACCTGTGGAATATCAATCCCCCTAGCTGCAACGTCAGTTGCTACTAATATGTCAGACTTTGATTTTCTGAATCTTGTCATAGAGTCTTCACGCTTATGCTGAGACATATCACCCTCAACAGTTACACATCTTTCTCCAGATTGGGAAAGCATTTTTGCAACAGTACGGGTTCTAATCTTTGTTGAACAGAAAACAATACATTGGCCAATATTACCATGTATAAAATCAAGTAAAAATTTTGGTTTCTCTTTATCCCTTATCACCAAAAATGATTGTTGAATTCCATCACCACTGAGATCATCAGAATCGACAAGAATTCTTTTCGGCATATTCATGTTGGTTTCTGCTAATCGCATTATCTCAGGTGGCATTGTAGCAGACCACAGTGACGTATTTCTTTCATCCGGAGTTAGATCCAAAATAAACTGAATATCGTCAATAAAACCCATATCAAGCATTACATCAGCTTCATCCAGCACCACATGTTTTACATTGTTCAGCTTTATTGTTCCCCTTTTCAAATGGTCAATTAATCTTCCCGGCGTGGCTACTATAATTTCAGGTTTTTTTCTTAATGCATCAAACTGTATTCCCATACCCTGTCCTCCATAAATTGTAGCAGTCTTAATTCCAGTATTTCTTGAAAATTTATTGATCTCACCTGTAATTTGGATTGCAAGTTCTCTGGTTGGTGCCATGACAACTCCCTGTATTCCTTGTTTAGGAATTGTTAGCTGTAACA
>JAAZYG010000001.1 GCA_014239775.1 Candidatus Uhrbacteria bacterium
ATTACAAAGGTGTTGTGCGTTTTGATAATTCTTATTGTTCCATAAAAAAAGTGTTGCGGAGACTTAAACCAGTTCTTTATGTGAGCATCAGGATCTTTATTGGTATTGGTGTGACCATGATGAGTAAAATGCTCTTTTTGATGAGATGTAAAAGGTATAGCAATCATAGGCGACATAAGATAACCCACAATCTTGTCTAACCATTTAAATTTATTCTTGGTCCCACCAATATTTCCATGAACTGCTTCATGCAATGGTGTGTATGAGGCAAATGTCAAAGACGCAAGAAGCAGTATTGAGAAGACTGGCGACAAATAACCATTTGCAAACAAAAACAAAACCGCTAAATAAAAAAGAATTATTGAGGTTGCTAAACCAATAGTAGGGATCGCAACACCTCCTGAATATTTTTTAGAGGTTTTTAACGCCTCTCTATCTAAATATGTTTTCATATCAGCACTCGGTTAAACCCTTTATTTGGGTATCTACCCAAATTATATTGGGTAGATACCCAAATAGTCAAGCAAATAATCAAAACACTGTTCTGAATAAGCAAGCTACTGTAGAGTGATTTCGAGTGATAAACAAAGAAGCAAAAAAATTAGCAGCAAACTCTTTGGTCTAATTTTTCTAGTAAAACCATATATTAATCCCTTACGAACAGTTTTTATGAAATAATTTTTATGTATTTAATATAAATATATCAAATATATAAATTAGCATTACAAATCACTGCTTTGCTTAGGTCTTAAGTTAAAAAGACATTTTTAACTTTTACATACCTTAGATGCCCAGTTTAAAGAGCTATTAGTTCTGGGAGAATGATATGAGCAAAAATTTAAAAATTTCAACAATTATGGTTTTATTCATCACGGCCTGTGGCGGTGGAGGAGGAGGCAGTTCAAATGGCGGCGACTATAATCCAAATAACAGCCCCATTATAGATGGATCAACTACCTCTTATTCTGTGTTAGAAAACCAAACTTCTGCTTTTACAGTACAAGCATCTGATGCAGATGGCGACACCCTTTCTTATTCAATTAGCAGCGGAGACGACGCAAGCCTATTTAATATTAGCTCATCAGGCGTTGTAACGTTTGTAAGCGCTCCTGATTTTGAAATAGCTGGTGATAACAATGGTGACAATAGTTATCAAATAACAGCCACTGTTTCCGATGGCACTGCATCTGATAGCGAGAATTTTACAATCATAGTAACTAATGACACCTCTGATGATGTAACAACATCAGGTTATGATGGTGTGATAATCAACGGTAGTTATGTTCAGGGAGCTACAGTTTGTATAGAAGAGGTTATGGGAGATGGCTGTTCTAGTGCATCTGTAACAACCACTTCTGCAGTAGATGGTTCATTTTCATTTGAAGTAGACAGCGCTATCACAGGACCACTGATTTCTGAAGGAGGATTCAACCCTAACAATAATATTACTTTTGATTCAGAGTTAAGAAATTTAAAATATTTTGGTGAGCTAACGACCGATCAAAATATGGTGGTATCTAAACTAACAAACATCATGGATGTGTATTCAGATTTTACATACGAGTCTTTAAAAACCTCACTAGGCATTGACGAAAACTTCATGATTAGATTTGATGATCCTTATCTTAATCTAAGCGACGCTAATAATAATCAAGTTGCTTTAATTAATAATCAATTATTAGTTCTTCAGCACGCCTTTAATAAAATCGATCCAGCAGAAGCGGATGATGCATCTATTGACTTAGTTGAATACAAACTAGCAGATGCAATAGCAACAAGAAGCGGCAGTGAAAAATCATTAGCAGACACAACATTTATTAGAGACATGATGCTTAATTGGAATTTTGATAATTTTACACTAACCAATGAAACCCTTGAAAACTTATCCGCAGGACTTTCATCATTTATTCAAAAAATATATGTAAATACATCAGACAATGCTCACGATCATTTGTCTTATGTTGGCCTTACTTATTTAGACACATCATTATCTGAAATTATAAATGGCACAGCTAGTTCAGCTGAAATCGATACTCTAATTTTTGATACGCTAACTTATATAGATTCAAATGCCGATACTTGGTCAGGTGGAAGCTTTGTTGATAACGAAGCTTACCTAAATGAAACAACTTATTCTGTAAGTAATTCCGGCTCTAGTTATTATACAGTTGATGGTACTAATGCTTCATCTACTCCTTTAGTTATATATGCAACCATAGGCCAGGTGATAAAATTTGAAGCTGCAGCTAGTAGTGTTTTCGCTTCTCATCCATTTGAAATATCTACACAACAAGATGACACCGCTGGGAATAATAATATTGGAACAAATGAAGGTTGGGACCAGTCAACCAACACCCTTACAGTAAACGCAAACACACCAACTACTCTATTTCCTCATTGTGGAGTGCACTCTGGTATGTATACAAATGGAAAGATAGAAATTGTTACCGCATTCAATCAAGCATCAATAGATATAAATCAAGCTTCTGGTCCTTTGGAAGTCAAGGGCACCGTTTCATCAGGTCCATATAAGGGTGCATCAGGATACACGCATAAAGTTTACTTACGAACAAGTGATGCAGGGGACAGTCAGCATGCACATGAATTTAAAGAATATCCTGGCATCACATTTTATATGCCGGCTGGGCAGGGCTACCATGGACAGAGTTCAACCTCTGGAGAAATTAGTTTTAAAACTAAATCTCATTATTAAGCGTTTTATTTTGATGGGTATGTTTTGCAACTCTTTCATAATACATCCATCAGGATAATCATTAAAGCATTTAACCTTCGGGGAGTTATTTTATATAACTCCCTTTTTTATATAAAAAACTACTATCTTATAGGTAGTCTCGGAAACCATTAACCATGTCATTTGTATTTGCAATACCAAACTTCTATTATTAAATTCAAAGAACAAACCAGTAATTAAAAGAGAATGAAAAACTATATAGCCCTTTTTATCGCAATTGGATTTGAAGTTCTTGGAACGATGCTCTTACCTGCAACACAAAACTTTACAAAACTATTTCCAAGTTCTATTTCGGTGCTTTCATATGGCTTATCAATTTATCTTTTAGCTTTATTATCTCAAAAACTTCCACTCGCAATAATCTATTCATCTTGGGCGGGATTAGGTGTTTTCTCAGTAGCATTATTAAGCTATATTTTTTATAAACAGACATTAAGCTGGCAAACAATCGTAGGCTTATTTTTGATCGTAACAGGGGTAACAATAGTAAATCTATATAAAGGGGGAGCTTATTAATTGTTATAAAAGCATTCGAAAACAGGAGAATAAGCTTAGCAGGGTGAAAAAATATGTGTAACCAGAAACAATCCACAATACTTCTATATATAGAGCCGTCTAGATTCGAGAAGCAAGAATTATGAAAGAGTATCTCGGAGGGTGCCACTGTGGAGCAATAAAATTCAAGTTTTATTCAGAGGAACTTGTTGAGGTTTGGAAGTGTAACTGCACCATATGTAACATACTTGACTATGAGCATCTTTTTATTGATCACAATGACTTCAAAATAATTAAAGGCAAAAAACTGCTTTCTAAATATTCTTTTGGAACTCAAAAGGCAACACATATCTTTTGCAAAGACTGCGGAATAAAAAGTTTTTATCAGCCTCGTTCACATCCAGATTCATATAGCATCAACTTAAAATGTGTAGAGGACCCACCCGAAATAAAAAACATAGTTCATTTTGATGGAAAAAATGAATTTAATTAAAAATATAGTTAGAGTTATATAGCTAGTAATCCCCTAAAAAAATCTGGACAGCTTTTTTCTAAGAGATCCTTTGGTTAAACAAACCATTTAAATCTTGTACCAATAGTGGACATATTTTAACCATTAATATGTTTAAATATTTAAATAAGCACTCAAAAAATTTTTATGAAAAAGAAACCAATAACAAAAGTAAAACACAAGAAAGAAGCAATATGGCCTGGCCTTGAGGCTGGGGTTCCAAAACCACTAATGCCCTATAGTCCAGCCATAAAGGCTGGGAACTGGGTTTTTATTGCTGGACAAATCGCGAGTGATTTTCAGACTGGCCTAGCACCTGAAGTAGTTGCTGCCAACTCCTACCTTGATAATGAGCTTTCACTCCAAGCAAATTTTGTATTAAAGAATCTTGCAAACACTATTAAAGCAAGTGGCTGCGATGTTAATGAGCACATGGTCCGAATGTGGCAGTGGCTTGTTTCGGATGAGCCCACAGAGGATGATTTTTCCTGGGGCGACAACTGGCCTGAGATAAACCTAAAACCATACCTCAGTGTGCGAGATCAAATAGTAAAAAAACCCTCCCCACCTTCTTCTTATTTAGGGGTTCGTGAACTATTGTGTCTAGGAACACTCCTTGAAGTAGATATGATTTGCCTTAATGACAAAAACAAACCAATAAAAGTTAGAGCACCCAAGGGCAGCACCAAAACCGTTGGAGGCCACTCTTTAGGAATACGTAGAGGAGACTGGGTTTTCCTAGCTGCTGAAAATGCTGCAGACCTTTGTGAAGATGATGACATGATGCAATGGCAGGAAGACCTTGTAGAAAGACAAACAGACCATATTCTTGATAAGTTATCAGTACACGCTAAATCTGCAAGCTCATCTCTAGCTAAAGCAGTAAAGGCAGATGTATATATAGGCCACCCTAATGATTTTGCAGCTATGGATCGGGTATGGAAACGCCGCTTCCCAAATAACCCACCAGCACGAGTGGTAATCCCTTATATGGGCATGGGTACACCAGGGGGCCGTATAGAAATAGCCTTAACCTTACTAACCAATCGAAGCAAAACAAAAGCGCAGACCATTAAAACATCGGATGCTCCCCAACCACTTGGACATGAACCACAGGCCGTTAAGGCAGGTGATCTTCTATTTTTTAGTACCCAGATGGCATTCGACTCAACTGGTAATCTAGCAGAAGGAATGGTTCGCCACCCCTCTTTCCCTTGGTATGGATCTCCAGGCCAAGCCCAAATGCGATACATGATGAAAAACATTAATGCAATATGTAAGGCTGCAGGAACAACAACCGATAATATTTGCCGGCGAGTATGTTTCCATGATGACTTTCAATGGTTTGCAGAATCTATAGAGGAGTGGGCCTCCTATTTTCCTGATGATAAGCCCGCATCCACCACAATTCGTCTCGGGGGTCCTTTTGTGGTTCCGGGGGCAAACACTTTATTGGATTTGATAGCTTACGCACCGGATTAATATATATTGACTCGATTTTGACTAAAAACTAACGAAACCGCTCTTTATGAAAGCTTTGAATATCTGGGTCTACCAAAGCATCTTTGGTTTTTAATTCCCTATAAAGGCTTAAAGCATCAAGGGTTTTACATCGGCTTAATGCAACATATGTTTGACCCGTTGCAAAAGCGCCCTCACCTAAATCAACAGAGCAACTTTCTAAGGTTAGGCCTTGAGCTTTATGAATGGTGACTGCCCACCCGAGCTTTAATGGGAACTGTTTAAACGACGAAACAATTTGTTCTTCCATCTCATCATTAACTTCATCATAGACAAATTTAATTTTATTCCATTCTTCTCGTTTTACTTTATGTGTTTTTTTACCAACCTTAACCTTAATAGAGGATTGTTTTTTATCAAGACACTCACTTACCAAACCCACAGTGCCATTAACCCACCTTCCTTCACTATCGTTCTTAATAAACATTACTTTTGCATCTTTTTTTATATGCAATTCACGTGGAGCTGGTAAATCATTCTCATTAAGGTCGCCTTTTTCTTTTGCTTTTGCTTTTACTAAAGGTCCCTCAATCAGCTTGAGCATTTCTTTGTTAATTTGTTCAGCCCGATATTTTCTAGAGGTAATAACCAAAGATGATTCGGTCTCAAATTCAGGGTTGTAACAGGCTTTATTGATTTTTCTAATGGAGTTTTCCAAGTTTTCCCCCAACCGGATATCATTCAACAAAGAATAAAAATCAGCATCATCCTTTTGTCTGAAAGAGTTGGTAAGCTCATAAAAAGAGGGCGATTGAATTGCTTTAAAACTATCAGAGCTAAAAAAATAAACCGAGTCATACCTTTCAAAGATTACTGATTCTTCATGGCCCTTAACCACAGGAGGCAACTGAAATAAATCTCCACAGGCTAAAACATGAATACCGCCAAAAGGCTCAGATGAACTACGGTGGATTTTTAGAGTGTCTGATATTGCATCAAGCATTGGAGCCTTTACCATTGAGATCTCGTCGATAATTAAAAGATCTAGATTTTTTAAAAGGCTTTTAAATCTAGGATCTTTTGACTCTTGTATAACAGGAAAAAGGTCAAAACCAATTCTAAAAGCTGAATTTATTGTGCTGCCACCAATATTTAATGCAGCTATACCAGTAGGGGCAACAACCATCTTTTTAAGAGCACATTCTTTTTTTATATGCTCAATCATTGTTGTTTTTCCATTGCCAGCTGCGCCAGTTAAAAATATAAATTCTTGTTGGTTGGATGCACCAGAAAGCGACAATAAGATTTGATCTTTTATATCGTCAAACGAGGCTTTATTTGTTTTTCTTGTCTTCAATCGTCGGCTTTGTTTTTATGATGTAGGTTTCGAGGATAATGGAATCTAGTAGTTAAGAGAAGGCTCTTAATGTTTTTGTTTCTCAAATGAAAGAATAATTGGTTCATGCTACCCTTTAATAAAATTAAAAAAGTGTTTGGGGTGCATATAATTACTGTTTTAAAGCTTCTCCAACCAATTATTTCTTCTAACCAACGAAATAAAAACTAAAAGAGAAAATAATGACAGAACTATCCGTCACTCAAGCATATTTTATTGGCGCTCCTATTGTCTTAGGCATGATTTTTATCGAAGCCTTACTCTCCAATTTGCAAAACAAAGGCCTGTATAACAAGCAAGATACCTTATGCACAATAGGGCTTTTAGCTGGAAACATTGTTATGGTTTTTGCAATAAAAGGCGCAACACTAGCTTTTCATTTTTATTTATACCAGTTTAGGCTTTTTGACCTTAATAATCTTTTGCCCATTTGGGCTATTTGGACTATAGCTTTTATTTCAATAGATTTTATATTTTATTTTTTTCATAGGTTATCCCATCGAACAAGGTTTCTTTGGGCCATTCATATGAGCCATCACTCAAGCGAAGAGATGAATTTTGCAGTTTCTTTTAGGCAAGCATGGTTTGGGCCTCTCTGTAAAATCCCATTCTTTATAGTATTGCCTTTAATTGGCTTAGACCCAACCATTGTAGCTGTTGCTGGAGTGGTTAGCACTTTATGGGGAATAGTTGGGCACACACAAGTCATCGGGAGGCTTGGCCCTTTAGAGTGGGTTTTTAATACCCCGTCTCACCACAGGGTTCATCATGGAGCAAACGAAGAGTATATTGATAAAAACTACGGAAACTTATTGATTGTTTGGGA